>JAYUFK010000128.1:0-2014 GCA_043739325.1 Methylocapsa sp.
ATGCCGACAGCGACTTTGCGTCGGCGATGGAAACGCATGTCGGCGCGTTGTTTCGCTCGTTCGGCGATGAATTGCCGCCTGTCGGGCTGTATCACCGCCTCCTGCGCGAACTGGAGGCGCCGCTGATTTCGGCCACGCTGGCGACGACCAGGGGCAATCAGATCAAGGCCGCCGAAGTGCTTGGCTTGAACCGCAACACGTTGCGCAAAAAAATTCGTGATCTCGACTTGCGAACAATTCGTCCAATCCGCTAGGAATCGCCCCCGATTAGTCACAATCTTGCAACATCGTTGCAAGCTTGTCACTATGCGCGTGATTTGCCACGCAGGCGACACCCAGGGAATGCAGCGGTTCTGACCACACTCGATTCAAAATCCGCAGCCAGCGCAAACCTGCGCCTTGATGAGCGCCGCTCGACCGGGCGGTTCGGGCCGATCACGGTCGCCGCGTCATTGCTGCTAGCGCTGGCGACCTTCATCATCTTCGCCGGCCTCACGCCGATCATCCCGACGCAGCCTGTCGTCCTCACGCTACTCGGCAGCGATGCGTTGATCATCCTCGCGCTTCTTGTGCTGATCGCGCTCGAAGCGCGCCATCTGATCGCGGCGCGTCTCGCCGGGAAGGCCGGCGCGCGCCTGCACAGCCGCGTGGTGACGCTGTTTTCGCTGGTCGCCGCCATTCCGGCGCTTGTGACGGCGGTTGTCGCGACCGTTTCGCTCGAGCGCGTCATCAAACCCGCGTTTATGCAGGACATCGGCGCGTTTATCGACGAGACCGACCACGCAACCAAACTGTTTCGCGAGTCGCAGTGCCGGTCGCTGCTTCGCGATGTCGAGATCAGCGCGACCGATCTTGGGCAAAGCGCGCCCCTGCTGCAATCGAACCAGGCGCTTTTCACGCAATACATGACCACGCGCGCCAAGACGCTGGGCTTCGACGTCGCGGCGATCATGAAAAGCGACGGCTCGGTCATGCAAATGGCGGGCGGCGCGGACCCCAAGTTGCTGGCGACGCCGGACCCGCAGGATTTCGCCGACGCTTTGAAGGGCGAGCCGCTTTGCGGTCTGCTGCGCGATGGCAACGTCTTCGTCGCGCTGCGCCCCCTGATTGGCCTGAATGATTCGTTTCTCTACGCGGGGCGCGCGATCGATCCATTCTCACAGCAATTTGCCGCGCAGGCGACCGCCATCGCCCGGACCTACACCGCATTCACGACGCATCGCCGCGACATCGAGCGCGGCTTCGCGATTGTGTTCATCCTGCTGGCTCTCACCATGTTGCTTTCGGCGGTCTGGCTCGGGTTGACGTTCGCCAACCAGCTCGTCACACCGATCCGTCGTCTCATTCGCGCCACCGACGAAGTCGCGTCGGGCAATCTTTATGTGCAGGTGCCGACGCGTCGCTCCGAGGGCGATCTGGGCCATCTCGGCGACACGTTCAACAAGATGACGCTCGAATTGCGCCAGCAGCAGAACCGGCTCGTCGCCGCCAACGCGCTCAACGACGAGCGGCGCGTGTTTACCGAAGCGGTTCTCTCGGCCGTTCCCGCCGGCGTCGTCGGCGTCGATCCGGAGGGGACGATCAGCGTCGCCAATGCAGCCGCCGAGCGGCTGCTGGCTTTCGCCAATGCCGCGCCGAGCCTCGTTGGCCAAAACCTCGAGGCGATATTGCCGGATCTGGGCCCGATCCTGCAGGAGGCGCGCTCGACCCGGCTCAAGCAACTTCAGGGGCAGGCGAAGATGCAGCGCGACGGGCGCGAGCGCCTGCTCAACGTGCGCGTCACCGGCAATCCGCAACGCGCCGGGCAGGGCAGCGTTGTGACGCTCGATGACATCACCGATCTCGTCAGCGCGCAGCGCACCGCGGCCTGGGCGGACGTCGCGCGCCGCATCGCCCATGAGATCCGCAACCCGTTGACGCCTATCCAGTTGTCGGCTGAACGGCTCAAACGGAAATATGGCCGGCTCATTACGCAGGATCGCGATATTTTTGATCAATGCACGGACACGATCGT
>JAYUFK010000129.1:0-2011 GCA_043739325.1 Methylocapsa sp.
CGCGCTTGGGCACCTTCGTGACAAGATGTATCGCCTCGCGCGGCGCATGCATGGCGCGCATCCCGAGCGGCTCGCCGTCAATGCCGCACAGCATCGCGGCATTTTCGATGCCGTGCGCGTGGGCAACGCGGAGAAAGCCCATTCCCGCATGAAGACCCACCTCGATTGGGGCCGTCGCTTCACGCTAGATCCGGACCGGCGTCTTGGTTCGGATTGGCAACAATCGGGAGACGATACGGACATGTGAACGTGTCGATTTCGATGAAACAGACGGCTCGGGCACATCCGAAGCCGGCAACACAGGAGGAAACACTATGGCTATGAATACAAAAATGAATGCCTTTGGCGCGCGCAGCAGGGTTTTGCAGAGCTGCGCGCTGGGCCTCGCCATGATCGCGCTCGGCGCGACGGGTGCCTTGGCCAAGGATAAAATCAAGGTCGGCCTGATCCTGCCGAGCTATGACCAGCTTCGCTGGCAGAACGGCGATCAACCCTGCTTCGAGAAGGAAGCTGCCAAACTTGGAATGGACTTTAGCACTGTCGCATCGCAGATGTCCGAAACGGTGCAGGCGTCGCAGGTCGAGAACATGTTGACACAGGGCGTCGATGTTCTGGTAATCCGCCCGGTCAACGCTGCAGCCAGCCAGGCGCTGGTGCGCAAGGCCAACAAGGCGAATGTTCCGGTTGTCGCCTACGATTCGCTGCCGATGAACGCCGATGTTGCGGCGTTCGTGGCGCGCGACGCCGTTGCTATGTCGCTGGAGATCGCCGAAGCTGCCGTCAAAGCCCATCCCAAAGGCAATTATATCCTGGCGCTCGGCGATGAAGGCACCAATGTCGCGCAGGAAGAGCGGGCTGGCTATTACAAGGTTCTGAAACCCTATCTCGATCGCGGCGACATCAAGATCGTGTCTGAGCAGTATAACAAGAACTGGTCGACGGAATCCGGGCGCGCCCAGGTCGAGAACGCCCTCACCAAGAACAACAACGACGTGGTTGCCGTTCTCGCCGGCAATGACGGCGTCGCCTATGGTGTCATTCAGGCGCTGCAGGGCCAGGGCCTGGCGGGCAAGGTCTGGGTCAACGGCGTCGATGCCGAGCCGCGCGCCCAGGAGCTGATCAAGCAGGGCCAGCTGACGATCTCGAATTTCACCGACTATTGCCAGTCCGGGCAGCAGGCGGCGATCATCGCGCAGAAGCTGGGCAAAGGCGAGCCACTTGGCCTCACCACGACCTTCAACAACGGCATGAAGGAGGTGCCGTGGTTCCAGGTCGATCATTTCAACGCCAGCAAGGACAACCTCGACGAACTTGCCAAGCGCCTGCCGTGGTGGTTCAAGAAAGGCTCCTGAAATGGCCTCGCCCGCGCGCGCTCCGGCCGCAATGGTCTCGGATGTCGACAAGAGGTTCGGCGGAGCGCATGCGCTGCGCGGGGTTTCCATGACTTTCGAGACCGGCGACGTCCATGCCATCGCGGGCGAAAATGGCGCCGGCAAGTCGACGCTGATGAAAATCCTGTCCGGCGTGATCGGCGATTACGACGGCACGGTGGAGATCGACGGCACGGTCCGTCGATTCTCCAACATCCGCGACGCGGAGCGCCACGGAGTGTTCCTGGTGCCCCAGGAACTCAACATCGTCCCGGAGCTGCGGGTCGGGGAATATCTGTTTCTCAACCGCGAGCCCCAGCGCTGGGGCCTTGTCGATGCCAAGACCCTCTGGGCCGACACGGCTTACTGGCTCGACGTGTTCAAGCTGCAAGTTTCGCCGGTGGCGCGCATGGGCGACCTGTCGACGCATGAGCAACAGCTCGTCAGCATCGGGCGGGCGATGACCCAGGGCGTCAAAGTGCTGATCCTGGACGAGCCGACGGCAAGCCTCACCGAGCGGGAAACCGAGCTGCTGTTCGACCGCATCGCCGACCTTCACCTGCACGGCGTCACGACCATCTACATCTCGCACCGCCTGCACGAGTTCGAGCGCATCGCCAATGTGGTGACGGTGATGCGCG
>JAYUFK010000130.1:0-2010 GCA_043739325.1 Methylocapsa sp.
CATCTTCATCCGCCCGCAAATCATCCGCGACGGCGCCGACGCCTCGATGGTCGCCGAGGAGTTGCGCTCGAAAATGCGCGGCGGCAAGATCGGCGCCACATCCCTCCCCGCAGCCCTCAATGTCGGCGCTAGAGCGTTGCAGTGAAGGGCGCGATGGGGCAGGTCAATGCTGTGGACAAATCCGACGGGGCAATCTAGACGGCTGCGTGCTAGCGAATCCAGGCCAAGTCCGCCCTGGCTGGCCGCGCGACCGCAAGTGACCGTTTCACGACAAATTTGCCATGAATGATGGGGCGATCGCCGAATGACTAAAGCGAACAGGACGATCGCGTGTTTCATTGGCACCCGGCCGGAATGCGTAAAGATGGCTCCTGTCATTCGAGCGCTTAAGGCTTGTGCCGATCTAAACGTTGTCACGATAGGAACAGGCCAACATAAGGAGCTGGTTCGCCAAACGCTGGCGATCTTCGATCTCTCCACCGATGTCGATCTCGACGTCATGACGCTAAATCAGACACTCGCGACCCTTACTTCGCGGCTCTTCGAACGTATCGATCCGGTTCTTGAAACCCACCGCCCTGATCTGGTCCTCGCTCAAGGCGACACGACTTCGGTGATGGCGGCTTCGATCGCGGCTTTCTATCGCCGCATTCCCTTTGGCCATGTCGAGGCCGGCCTGCGAACCGGAGATTTACAAAACCCTTTTCCCGAGGAACTGAACCGCGTTATCGCGGGCAAAGTGGCGGACCTGCATTTTGCGCCGACCGAAGGCTCCCGAGACAACCTGTTGCGCGAACATATTCCAGCGGACCGAATTCACGTGACAGGAAATACCGTTATCGACGCATTGCTTGATGTAACTTCGAGGCCCGGCGCCCCTAGCGCATACCCGCTCATCGCCGGGCGCAGACTTGTCTTGATAACCGCCCACAGACGCGAGAATTTCGGAGCGCCGCTTATCCGCATATTCGAGGCGTTTCACGCCCTGCACGACCGCTTTCCGGACGTTGAGTTTGTCTACCCGGTCCATCCCAACCCAAATGTCAGGGAGCCGGCAAGAGCGCTGCTTGCAGGTCTCGATCGGTTCCATCTCATCGATCCGGTCGACTATCTAGAAATGGCGGGCCTCATCAAGGCGGCGTATATCGTCGTAACCGACAGCGGCGGCGTACAGGAAGAGGCGCCAGCGCTTGCAAAGCCTGTGTTGGTTCTGCGCGAGGAGACCGAACGTCCGGAAGCTATCGCGGCCGGGGTCGCAAGATTGATCGGAACCGACACGGAAGCGATTGTCGTCGAAGTGACGCGCGTTCTCACGGATCCGGAAACCTACCGCGCGATGGCTCGTGGGAGTTCGCCGTACGGCGATGGGCACGCCGCCGCTCGCATCGCACGCCTCTGCTGCGGTTTCCTTGCCCTTGCCTAGGCGGCCGGCGCGCCGCTTCGGTCTCGTTTCAAATTCGTCGGAGTTCGCTCAGACTGGGCGCGGCAAGTCCGTCGACGGATCGCCGTAATTCATTGCGGGCCGGACTACCACCAGACCGCCTTCCATCGCGTATTTTTGTATTGAAGCACTTCGCCCCGAGCTCCCGGAATGTCAGCGAAATAGCGATCAAGTCGATCCGCGTATGGCTCGTAATAAGTGATCAGGCAATGAGAACCTACTGTGTTCATGTGATTTATCACCGCCGGAATATCGCTCATATAATAAAGGACCTCGGCGGCAACGACGAGATCAAACGATTCTCGTATTGAAAAAATATTCTCGCACGAGAATTGGCAAGTTGGGCAACGCTCCCTTGCTCTCGAAACCGCCCGTGGGCTGACGTCGATCCCATGCAGTATGTCGCACAATTGCATGAGATGCTGCGATTGGCGACCTTCAGCACATCCGATCTCAAGCAATCGATGCACTCTGCCAAAATTTTCCTGAATAATCTGATTGGTCCTCGCGAACCTGTAAGCCGCCTGCGCGCTTTTCAGATTATGCGGGTCGGGCACAATATATGCGGT
>JAYUFK010000131.1:0-2008 GCA_043739325.1 Methylocapsa sp.
CCTTCGCGGTCCTTGGCCTCTTCAAGATGCTTGGAGACCTTCGCGAGCCGCGCCGCCATATCGCGCGTGACCTTGGCGGCGATCTTGGTTGGGTCGAGCTTATGCGGATCAAGCCAAATCAGGCGAAGGCACTCGCGAATCTCAGGATTGCGGAGGTCTTCAAGGTAGATTCGAAAGCCCTGGCGATCGGGAAATTGGGCGTAGTTTTTGCCCTTTTCGGTGAAGTCGGCGAAGATTTCAAAGCAGTGGCCGACATCGCAGATCACGAGGAACGGCGGCCAGCCTTCGGAGGCGGGCAACGCCTTGGCGTAGTCTTCGGCCTGCCGGCGCGCGCTCAGCATGAGCACGTCCCACCCGCGAGACGCCGTTCGCCGCCCGCGTGGGGTCGCCTCGACGGGAAAGGCGGCCAATAGGTCGCCTTGCTGGGGAATGGCTTTGGCGCTGCCGGGATTGCGGCTTTGCTTCGCCTCCAAGACGAATGAGCCGCGCCTATAAAGGTCAATTCGCCCGTTCGTCGTCGAGCCGTCGGGCTCGCGAAACGTGACGGCGCGCTCGAACACATAGGCGTTTGTCGATGCGTGATGCGAGGCCTGATCGGGACGCGGGACGCCGAGCACGTCGCAAAGCTCGGCGAGGAAGAGCACGTAATTCGCTCTTTCCTGCCCGCCATCGCCATCGGCCCAGCGCGCGATGAAAGCGTCGATTTCAACGGCCGGCTTTGTCGTCGCGAAATTCATTGCTGAAAGGTTCTGCGCTTCTGATATTCTTGAAGAAGTCCGAAAGTGTCATGTCATGCCCCTACGGGCAATCGCAAATCCCATTGGAGCCTCACCGCGCCTATGAATCCGCCCGAGCCAACGCATTCCGCACGCTCATCGCATGCCAGCGCCCGCCCCTCGGCGTCGCGACACCGCGTGCATTGAGCGCCTCGGCGATGGCGCGCAGGGTTTTCGCGCCCGATTTCTGGATTTCGGCGATGATCGGCAGGACATTGCCGGCGGCGCGATCGGCTTCCGCCTTGATTGCCGCGACTGCCTCGCCACGCGCGGCCTCGATATGCGGATTGCCGAGCTTCACTCCCTTTGCCTTCGCCGCCGCCAACGCCGATTTCGTCCGACCGGAGATCAACGCGCGCTCCTTTTCCGCCAGCGCTGCGTAGAGATGTAGAACGAAAGGGTCGACCTCCGGGCCAAGCTCGGCGACGACGAAGGGAACGCGATGCGCCATCAGGCCGGATATGAAATGCACGTCGCGGGAAAGTCGATCGAGCTTCGCGACCGCAACGGGGCAACGCGCCGAACGCGCCTTCGCCAGCGCGGAGGCGAGTTGCGGCCGCCGATCGAGCGCGTCGCTTCCCTTGCCGATCTCGACCTCGACATATTCCGCGACGATCTCATAATCAGCTTCGCCCGCGAAACGAGCGAGTGCTGCGCGCTGCGCCTCAATGCCAAGACCCGAGCGACCCTGTTGGCTGGTGCTGACCCTGATGTAGGCGACGATCGGTTTCATGAGCGGCCTCGGAAGTCTGTATAAAATTCATACGCTCATTTTGATTGTATACAAGACGCCTTTACCGGCCTGACTACAATTCCTCGTCAATCGCCGGCCGGCACCATTTGCCTCGTTGGGATTGATCGTTACCGCACCCGCGCGGGACGCCGTGAGCCGGCCAGCTGACCGAAGTACGAGGCCGTCATCGCCCGGTGGCGAATGTCTCTGAAGGGCGGAAAGCGGACACTCCGTATGTGAGCCCCCGAAACCTCTTCGCCGAATTCTTGCTCCTGATCGCCGAATTGCGGCTGCCGCTGCTCGTTTCGACAGCCTGAAGCATCTGGCGTCATGACGAGCAAGGCTGGTTCCGGCGATGGAGGCCCGTTGTGCGCCGCACCAAGCGGGCGCAGATTGAGTTGGAACTTGCGGCGATTCGGCGATATTGGGTCAATTAAAGATCTCACCCCGCTCCGCTTATGTGCTAATTTACGGAAAACGGGCGCCTAACAGGCGACCG
>JAYUFK010000132.1:0-2006 GCA_043739325.1 Methylocapsa sp.
GCGATCTGCATCCCGTGGCCGGAATAATAGAACAGACCGACGTCCGCACGCTCGCTCTTGAGGTTATCGACCGCCTTGCGGATGACATCGTTCAGCCCCGCAACATCGAGATCGGGATGATGGGTGACGCCAAAACCCAGCGCTTCCAGCGCCTTCTTTACCCCCTCAATGTCACGTGCGGGGCTTTGCAGCCGTTCGTCGCCGGCATAGGCGCTGTTGCCGATCACCAATGCGAACTTGCGCCGCGATCCCAGCGATTTCCCGAACCAGCCGACCATCCCTGGCCCTCCCCGCGAAAACGAATTCAGGCAAAATTATCGAGGTTCTGCTTCCATTCCGCCCAGGTCGTCCGGGCGTCGGTCGGCACTCTCTTCAACACCCGCTTCTCGCCCCCCCCGCGCGCATCCGCATTGCCCGCCCAGGCGCCGGCGCCGAACGCGCGAACGGCTTCGTAGATCGCGACCGCCTTCAGAGCCGGAACCTTCAACTCCGCCATCGCCAGTTTCAGAACGCCGTCGGCATAGGCGCGGTCGTCGTCGCCCGATCTCGCATGCGGCTGGGTCCAATACATCCAATCGTGGATGATCGCGGGATAGCTGTAGGGCCCGGTCGGCGGCAAGGCCGACCAGAACGGCTCGGGAATGCTGGCGAGATCGGTGACGAAATATCTGGGTGCCGTCACAGATTCGTAGTTTTCCTTGTCAGCGGTGTCGGGGTCCCAAGTCAGGTTCTGCGTGATGTAGTAGTAATCCCAGTTGTGAAACGGAACGATGGCACCGGCGGACCTACGATGCCCCTCAACGGACGCAGCAACTCCGTCATGAAGGCCAAGCGCGCAACAGCTGTGCCGGTGCTCCCCATCTACCCCCCCAAATTCGCTGAGATGATGCAAGAACTTATTGAGTGCTAGCAGAAGCGATTTTAGGAGTCGAGAACACAAATAGCAGGCATGTCGAAAATCTGTTCGGCCGAGTTGTTATAGATTGATCGGCGGCGGGCCCAGCCGAGATCGAGGCGTGTCCCTTAGCTCTTCAGCCCAAACACCTCCTTGACGCTCTTGCCCGAGGCAAGCGCGGCGATCCACTCCGCCTCCTTGCCGACTTTGGCCTGCGCTGCTGCTAGCCTCGCGCGCGCATTCTCCGGCGACAGCGCGATGAGGCCGTCGTCGTCGCCCAGAATCAGGTCGCCCGGCGTCACCAGCGTTCCGCCTACGATCACCGGAATATTCACCGCCCCGCGCTCGGCCGCCGTCGGGCCGCGCGGCGTGATCCAGCGGGTGAATACGGAGAAATCAGGCAGGCCGGCCACTACAGCCACGTCGCGGATGGCGCCGTCGCAGACGACGCCCGCCGCGCCCTTGGCGTGGAGATGGCCGCACAGGATTTCGCCAATCATCGCGAATTCGCGCATTCCATAGGCGGCGATCACCAAAACGTCGCCCTTGCCGACGAAGTCGAGCGCGTGCAGCACGGCGCCGAAATCGGGCGGCTCGCACAAAGCGGTGACGGCGCGGCCGAATAGCGGCGGCTGCTGGCCCGCCGGGCGCAGCGGGCGGATCGCGGGGTCGATCTGGCCGATGTCGCGCGCAAGATCGACGGCGATCGACACCGGGATATTTCGCCACGGCGCCAGCGCCTTGGCGCTCAGGCCCGAAGGCGGCGGCTTGTGAATCGCGACAGCCATGTTTTCCCCTTGTTTTACGCTGCGCGCCGCTCAGCCCTCGCGGGACAAAAAGCTGTCGAGCACCATTTTGCGACCTGCGTGATCGAATTCCACCGTCAATTTGGCGCCGTCGACGCCGCAGACCAAGCCGGGGCCGAATTTCTGGTGAAACACGCGCTCGCCGGGGCGATAGGCGGATGTCTCCGTGGCCAGCGCGAGCGCGCGCCCCTCGATCACGCGCGGCGGCGCGGGCCGCTGATAGCCCGGCGACTGCGCGCGCTCCTGCGCGCGTTTCCAGCCGGGCGTGTCGTAGCGGCGCCCCGAAAACACGCCTTCGTCGAAGC
>JAYUFK010000133.1:0-2005 GCA_043739325.1 Methylocapsa sp.
GCCAACGATCGAGAAGCCGATCACGCCGAAATTGTTGTTCAGACTGTCAAGTCCCACCCGTAGCCAACCGGGGCTCCGAACTCAAGTTAACGTCAGTTAACGGATTGCGTTTTGCGTGATTCTGTAAGGCGGTCTGATTCGGCGCGCCCGCCATGAGCCTCGCCTTTGCTGTTTTCGACGAAAAGCCTCGCTTCGCGCCCTTCTCGATCATTTCGCCATCATTGCCGATCCGCGCGATGTGCGGCGTATTTTGCATCGCCTAGACGAGGTTCTGTTGCTTGTCGTATGCGGCACGATGGCCGATTGCGACGACTACGAGGGGATCGCGGCGTGGGGCGAAACGCATTTGCACTTTCTGCGCCGCTATCTGCCTTACGAGCACGGCGTGCCGGGCTGGCGTTGGCTGACCTTGCTGATGAACCGGATCGATCCGGCGCTGTTCTCTTCGGTTTTCACCGCCTGGATGCGCCAGACATGGCCGGATCGGCCGGGCCTGGTCGCCATCGACGGCAAGACTTCGCGCCGCAGTCATGACCGCGGCGCCGATAAGGCGCCCTTGCATCTGGTCTCGGCTTTCGCCACGACCAGCCGGCGCGTGCTTGGTCAGCAGGCGGTCGCCGACAAAAGCAATGAAATCAACGCCATTCCCAACCTCATCGCCCGTCTGGCGGAAAACAATGGCCTGAAGGACGCCCTCATCTCCATCGACGCCAACGCCGCGATCGCCACCGCGATCCGCGAGGCCGGGGCCGATTATCTTCTGGCCGTCAAAGCCAATCAGCCGACGTTGCGCGCCGAGATCGAGACATTCTTCGAAGACGCGGCCTCCGATGCGGTCGATATCGACAAAGGCCATGGCCGTATCGAGCAGCGCACCGTCAGCGTGGCGCGCGAGGTCGACTGGCTCTCGGGAGAGCGCCGTTTTCCCGGCAAGTTACGCTTGCCCGGCGTCGCGACGATCATCAGGGTTCAGTCGCGCGCCGAGTTCAAGCAGCGCAGCCGTTTCGAGACGCGCTATTACATCTCCTCCGCCCCGCTCGCCGCCAAATAGGCCGCCAACGCCGTCCGCAGGCATTCGACCATCGAGAACCGGCTCCACTGGGTGCTCGACGTCATCTTCAAGGAGGATCAATCCCGCTTGCGAAAGGGCCACGGCACAAAAAACATGGCCGTCGTCCGGCACTTCGCCGTCAACCTCGTGCGCTCAGCCAAAGACAAACGAAGCATCAAATTGCGCCGCAAACTCGCGGGTTGGGATACAAAGTATCTCGCAACTCTGATCAACGAGTCAGCGCGTTAACTTGGATTCGTTGCCTTGAGACTCTGGCCGGGCTGCGAAACGTCACCGACCAGCGCTTCATCTCCATCTCGGCGAGGCTGTATTCCCAGTCGGGCGGCTGGGCTTGGCGCCATCGACAGTTCGGGAGACATTGAAGCGCGTCGAGAGCGCTGGGCTTGTCTGGCCGTTGCCGAACGAGATGAACGACGGCCCCCTGGAGGCGGCGCCCTACGCCAATCGAAGGAGCAAGCGAGGCCATCGGCTGCACAGCGAGCCGGATTGGCCGGCGGTGCATCGGGAGTTGAAACGCAAGCACGTCACGCTGCTGATTGTCTGGGACGAATATATCGCCGCCAATCCCGGCGGATACAGCTACTCCCGGTTTTGTGAGCTCCATCGCGGCTTTGAATCGAAGCTGTCGCCGACGATGCGGCAGACGCATGCGGCCGGCGAGCGGCTATTCGTCGATTACGCGGGCAACGGCGTGCCGGTGGTCATCGATCGGCTGACGGGCGAAATCCGCATGGCGCAGATATTCGTCGCCGTGCTTGGCGCGTCGAGCTTTACTTTTGCGCATGCGAGCTGGACGCAGGCGCTCGCCGATTGGATCGACGTCCATGTTCGCGCGCTGGAGGCGATCGGCGGGGTTCCGCAGCTCCTCGTGCCGGACAATACGAAGACGGCGGTGATCAAGGCCTGTTTCTACGATCCCCTGGTCAATCGAAC
>JAYUFK010000134.1:0-5619 GCA_043739325.1 Methylocapsa sp.
AGCAAGCGGCTCGCATGTGTTTCAGGTCGAGATCGCAGCCAATGAAGCGTCGCGCGAGACCGGTCTGATGAACCGCCGTTTCATGCCAGCCGATCGCGGCATGCTGTTCGAATTTCCGACCGAGGCGCCTGTTACCTTCTGGATGAAAAACACCTACATCCCGCTCGATATGATTTTTATCGGGCGCGATGGCACAATTGTTGGCATCGCGGCGAACGCCGAACCGCTGTCGGAGACGACGATCCCTTCCGGCGCTCCCTGCAACGCCGTGCTCGAGGTCAACGGCGGCGTCGCGGCCAGCCTCGGCCTCAAGCCGGGCGACAAGGTCAAGCACGCTTTCTTCAACCCTTGACGCAACTTTGCGCGCGTCGCGGCGAGCGCGGCTCCGGCGCGCGCATTGCATCCTGCGACAGTATTGTTACAGTTGCGGCGAATGGTCGCCCGGCCTGCGCCGGATGGAAGGAGCTGAAGGTGGCACAAACCTCGCCGGCGAATCTGTCCGCCGCGCGGGGGTCGCAAGCGGCGCGCGGCGCTTACGGCGCGCCGCGCGGTCGGGGCGCGCCGCACGGTCCCTATGCCGCGCTCGATCTTGGCACGAACAATTGCCGATTGCTCATCGCGCGTCCGACATTCGACGGGTTTCGCGTCGTCGACGCTTTCTCGCGCATCGTGCGGCTCGGCGAAGGCTTGTCGCAGACCGGACGTCTCAGCGACGCCGCGATCGAGCGCACGCTTGGCGCTCTCGCGGTCTGCCGCGACAAGATGCAGGCGCGCGGCGTGGCGCGGGCGCGGCTCATCGCCACCGAAGCTTGCCGCGCCGCATCGAACGGCGCGGCCTTCATCGCCGAGGTGTGGGAGCGGCTTGGGCTGAAACTGGAAATTGTCGATCGCGAGACAGAAGCGCAGCTCGCCGTCGCCGGTTGCGGCGTCCTCGCCGATCAGGATGCGCATTCGATCGTGCTGTTCGATATCGGCGGCGGATCTTCGGAAATCATCTGGCTCGCCTGCGAAGAGGGGGGCGCGAGCAAGCGCATCAAGGCGTGGGAATCCCTCAGGCTCGGGGTCGTCTCGCTGGCCGAGAAATTCGGCGGCAACGAAGTCAGCGAGCAGGTTTTCGCCGCGATGACCGCCCACGTCGCCGAGGCGCTGGCGCCGTTCGCCGCGCGGGTCGCCAGCCAGGCGCGATGCGCGCGCTTTCATCTATTGGGCACGTCGGGCACCGTAACCACCATCGGCGGCGTGCATCTCAATCTCGAACGCTACGACCGGCGCCGCATCGATGGTCTATGGTTGACCAAGGATGAAGTCGACGCGACGATCAATCGCCTGCGCGCGATGAGCTATAGCGAACGCGCCGCCAACGCCTGCATCGGGCACGAGCGCGCCGATCTGGTTCTCGCCGGCTGCGCCATTCTCGAAGCCATTCGCCAGAGTTTCCCCGCCGAGCGCATCCGCATCGCCGATCGCGGGTTGCGCGAGGGCATATTGACGCAAATGATGAGCGCCGATCGCGTCGGCATGTTTGCCGGCAGGGCAGGGATCTAGCGCCATGGCGACTGGCGGCGGATCGGGACACGAGGGCGGTCGCTCGCTCAAGACGAAAGTGCGCACGGCGCGCAAACGCAGCCTGTCGTCGACGCTCTGGCTGCAGCGCCAGCTCAATGATCCCTTCGTCGCCAAGGCCAAGCGCGAGGGTTTCCGGTCCCGCGCCGCCTACAAGCTGGCCGAAATCGCCGAGAAATATAAGCTGTTCAAGCGTGGCCAGAAGATTATCGATCTTGGCGCCGCGCCTGGCGGCTGGTCGCAGATCGCCGCCAAAGCTGTCGGGTCGGCCGACGGCGCCGGCCGCGTCATCGGCATCGATCTGCTCGATATCGATGCGATTGAGGGCGTCGAATTCACCGTGATGGATTTTCATGACGCCGCGACGCCCGAGCGGCTGATGGAAAAACTTGGCGGCAAGGCCGACGGCGTGATGTCGGACATGGCGGCCAATGCGACGGGCCATCGCAAGACCGACCATCTGCGCATTGTCGGGCTGGCCGAACTGGCCGCGGATTTCGCTCGCCAGGTGCTGGCGCCCGGCGGCTTTTTTCTCGCCAAGGTGCGGCACGGCGGCACGGAGGGCGAATTGCTCGCCGGCCTGAAACGCAATTTCACCGTGGTGCGCCATCTCAAGCCGCAAGCCAGCCGCGCCGGCAGCGCCGAGCTGTATGTTCTGGCGACGGGCTTTCGCGGCGGCGCGGCTACTCCGCCGCCGCCGGCGTAATGGCCATTTCGCCGCTCTTCTTGCCTGACACCAGCGCGCCGGCGTCCGGCTTGAGCCGCAGGAATATGACGAGCGAACTCAGCGACACCAGCGCGACGATGACGAACGCGCCGGCGAAGTCGCGCGTCGTCAGCGCGCCGTCGCCATAAGAAAGCTGCAGGATTTCAATCGCCGCCGCGCCGACCGCGACGCCGACAGTCTGCGACATCTGCTGCGCGACGCTGGCGAAACTCGTGGCGCGGCTCATGACGCTCTGCTCGATATCGGCGTAACCAATGGCGTTGAGCGCGGTGAATTGCAGCGAGCGGAAGAAGCCGCCGGCGAGCAGGGCGGTGAGCAGGATCCAATGCGGCGTCGCGGCGGTGAACAGCGCATAGGAGGCAAGGAAGGCGCTGCTGACGATTGTGTTCAGCACAAGGACCGACCGGAAGCCGAAGGTCCGCAGCACGAAAGCGGCGGTGAACTTCATTACCATCGCGCCGGCGGCGGCGGCGAAGGTCAGCGAACCTGATGCGAACGGCGTCAGGCCGAAGCCGAGTTGCAGCATCAGAGGCAGCAGAAACGGGATCGCGCCGATGCCGACCCGGAAAATGAATCCGCCGACGACGCCGGCAAAGAATGTCTGGTTCGATAGCAGTCCGAGATCGAGGATCGCATCGGGATTGCCGCGGGCATGCCTGACATAGAACGCCAGTGAGATGGCGCCCAGAACAGTCATCGTCGCGACAAGCCATAACGGCGCCAGCCCCCGGCCGACCGTGGTCAAGCCGAATATCAGCGACGCAAGCCCGAAGCCCGACAGGAAGAAGCCGCTGAAGTCGAAACGCCCGACATTCTGCTCGCGGATATTCTCGATGAAGGTCAGCGCCAACGCGATGCCAAGCACGCCGATCGGCACGTTGATCCAGAAAATCCAGCGCCAGTGGAAATAAGTCGTGATGAAGCCGCCGAGCAAAGGCCCGACCACCGGCCCGATCATCGCGGGTATGGTGAGATAGGCCAGCGCCTGGACGATTTCGTTGCGTGGCACGCTGCGCAGCAGGACGAGCCGCCCCACAGGCACCATCATCGCCCCGCCAAGGCCCTGGAAAACCCGCGCCGCGATCAGCGTTCCCAGCGAAGTCGACACGCCGCAAAGGATCGAGCCAAGGGTGAAAATGACGATCGCCGAGCAAAACACCGTTCGCGCGCCAAGCCGGTCCGCGACCCAGCCCGATGCGGGAATGAACACCGCCAGGGTCAGCATATATGAAGTCAGCGCCAGCTTCAGGACGATCGGGTCCTGCGCCAGATCGATCGCAATCGCGGGCAGGGATGTCGACAGCACCGTACCGTCCATATTTTCCATGAACAGGGCGGTTGCGATGATAAGCGGCGTGAGAAGAGCGGGGCGCATGGGATTCGAGATGGGTGAGCGTCCTTTTGGCGCCGGAGGTTGGGTGCGGCAAGACGCGTGGGCGCGAAAGTGGGCGGATGGGGTCAATTCTGAGTGATCCGCGTCGCAACCGCCTGCTTACTTGCCTTTTCGGCCAAATCCCCCTATATCATTGGCATATCGCCAACGGATCGCCATGGCTCACCCTCGAAAAGTTCTTGTCGATAGCGCAGACGCGTTCCTCGGCATCGCCGGCGGCGGGCGACGCGCCGCGATCGACGCCACGCGGCTCGGAATTCCTGTCGCGCGCGTCGAGCAACTCATCAAATCCGGCCGCCTTACCCTGGCTGAAATCGACGCAATCGTCCTACCGCGCAAGACGCTGAGCCACCGCCGAAAGCTGGGCGCCTTGACGCCCGAACAATCCGATCGGCTGGTCCGCGTCGTCCGCGCAATCGCCGCCGCGGAAGAGACGTTCGGTTCGCAAGACAAGGCCGGGCTCTGGCTGCGCAGACCCTCGACGGCGCTTGAGGGCGATGCGCCGCTGTCGCTGCTCGACACGGGAGAGGGGGCGCGGGAAGTCGAGGATCTCCTCGCGCGGATCGATCACGGTCTGGCGGCTTGACGCGGGTCTGGCGTATCTGCCGCAGGCGGTTTGCTGACTTGTCGGGCGACGGGGCGCGGTTGCATGGCGGGCGCTGGAACTCTCCCGGCCGGCCTTTGATCTATGCGGCTGAAGCTGCGGCTCTGGCGGTGCTCGAAGTGCGCGTCAACCTCGACCTGGCGTGGGACGTGCTGCCCGAAGACTTCGTCCTCATGGCGATCGATCTTCAGTCCGGCAAAGTCGATGAGTTGACCGCGCTGCCGCCTGATTCCAGAGAGACAGGCGACGCATGGCTGGCGTCCGGCCGTTCCGCGTATTTTAAGGTTCCCTCCGTCATCGTGCCCGAGAGCTGCAATATTCTGATCAACGTCGCGCACCGCGAAGCCAGCGGGGCTTCTCTGGGGCCGATCCGATCGTTAGCTTTCGACGAACGCCTGTGGCGCCCTCGCTGGGGCGCGCCCTTCGCGACCGTCTCCATAACAAGAGATGCCTAGGATACGAACGCCCTTCGATCACTACAGCGCGGGCAAAATTTACCTGTTCCCGACCCGCGTCCCGTGTTACCCCGCTGCGCCATGCCGCGTCGCAACAACGCGCGCGTTCCATAAGATCGAAAAATTCTCCATGGCGACAATCGTGAAATCCACATTCCCCGAAGGCCTCGCCTTCGATGACGTCCTGCTGCGGCCCGGCCATAGCATCGTCATGCCGAGTCAAACGAGTATCGGCACCCGGTTGACCCGCACGATTCGGCTCAATCTGCCGATTATTTCGTCCGCGATGGACACGGTGACCGAGGCGCGGCTGGCGGTGGCGATGGCGCAGGCGGGGGGGATAGGCGTTATACACCGCAATCTGTCGCCCGAGGAGCAGGCCGAGGAAGTGCGCAAGGTGAAGCGCTTTGAAAGCGGCATGGTCGTCGACCCGATCACGATTTTTCCCGAGGCGACGCTGGCCGACGCGCTGGCCCTGATGAAGCGCCATTCGATCTCCGGAATCCCGGTTGTCGAGCCCACCGGCAACGGCAAGGCGGCGCGCCTTGTCGGCATTCTCACCAACCGCGACGTGCGTTTTGCCGACAATCCGCGCCAGCCCGTGAGCGAACTCATGACGCGCGACGTCGTCACCGTGCGCGAGGGCGTCGGCAAGGAAGAAGCGCGGCGCCTGCTGCATCAGCGCCGCATCGAAAAACTCGTCGTCGTCGACGAAGACGGCCATTGCGTCGGCCTCATCACGGTCAAGGACATCGAAAAAGCGACGCTGCACCCGTTCGCCGCCAAGGACGCGGACGGGCGCCTGCTTGTCGCCGCCGCGACGACGGTTGGCGACAAGGGCTACGAGCGCGCCGAAATGCTGATGGCGGCGGGCGTC
>JAYUFK010000135.1:0-37092 GCA_043739325.1 Methylocapsa sp.
CACAATGCCGACCCCAAGCCCTTCATCTGGACCGCGCAAACCGATACAATCCTCGCCAAAGTCGCCCGCGCGAAACAAGCGTTGGAATCACAACACTAGAAGCACCAGATTTAACGTCCAGCTCGTTCCGAAAAAGTTACGAGCTCGCAGCATTGACAGCGGATGATCCGTACCGGGGAGCGATCAGGTCCATCGACAAAACCGGAGTTTTGATAAAGCGCTGTAAGAAAGAGTTTAACAACCGCAGTGCGGTCGCAATTGTAACGTCAATTTCCGGATAATACACTTGTTTTATCTGTTATTAATAGGCTAAGCCGAACTTGGTCAAACGCCGGTCACATCGCAACCACCGCGAGCAGACAACATAAGAGCCGGCGACCCGGCGGAGAATGGCATTTCAGGCCATTGATTTTATTGACTCGCCTACTAAAAACCGCATCGGCAAGCCGGAGAGTTTTCAGCGGTCGTCATCGTCGTCGGGCTTGTCGAGGTAGCCGTCAGCGGCGTCCTTTTCCCATTTGGGATTGCCTAACGCGGAGTCGAGCGGCATGTCGTTGCGCCGCTTGGCTTCTTCGATCTTGTCTTTCAGTTCCTTCGACGCCTTGACCAATTCGGCCTCGGATTTTTCGCTGTCTTTACCGGTCGTCTTCTTCGGCTGGTTTGCATCCTGTTGCATCGCGCGCACTCCAGCATCAATCAAAAACAAACAATGCAAACGCGGCACGGTTCCCCGCCCGCGCCTGAGCCCAATCGACTGGCATAAATCAGATCGAGAGTCTCGACTTGCCCTCAGGCTGCGCTCGCGCTTTCCACAACCTGCGAAACTACCATCCGCGCCTTGACGACATCCAGCGCCTCGGGCGCATGGGCGACGCGGGCCATCGCGGACTCGGCGCGGCGCAGCGCTTCGCCCTCCAGTTGCGGGCAAGCGCCGGCGACGGCGCGCGCCTCGTCGAGGTCGCCGTTGCAATGCAATGCGATATCGACGCCCGCCGCGAACACTGCGCGCGCGCGATCGGCGAACGAGCCGCCAAGCGCTTTCATCGAAAGATCGTCGCTTATGATGAGACCCGTAAAACCGATCTGCTCGCGCATCATCTTTGTTACGACGACCGGCGAGATCGTCGCCGGGCGCGCAGGATCGATGGCCGTATAGACCACGTGCGCGGTCATCGCCATCGGCAGATTGCCGAGCGCCGCGAAGGGCGCGAAATCGTGCTTCGTCAGCTCGGAAAGGCTGGCGTTGACGACCGGCAATTCGAGATGGCTATCGACCGTCGCGCGGCCGTGCCCCGGAATGTGCTTGATCACCGGCGCGACGCCGCCGACCAGATAGGCCTCCGCCACCGCGCGACCGAACGCCGCGACTCGAATCGGATCGCTCGAATAGGAGCGCGAGCCGATCACCGCGTGCATACCTGGCTGGGCGACATCGAGCACCGGCGCGCAGTTGACGTTGATCCCGACTTCAAGGAGATCATGCGCGATAAGCCGAGCGCAAAGTCGGGCGGCGTCAAGCGCCGCCATAGGATCGCTGATGGTTGCGTCAAAACTCGCTGCGCTCGGATAGGTCGGCCAGTTGGGAGCCGCGAGGCGTTGCACCCGCCCACCCTCCTGATCGATCAGCACCGGCGCGTCGGTGCGCCCGACCAACTCGCGGAACGCCGAAGTTAGCGCGCGCAACTGCTCGCGATCGGCAACATTGCGCTTGAACAGGATGAAGCCCCAGGGCTGTGCCTCGCGGATGAAAGCGATTTCCTCCGGCGTCAGCGTCAGGCCGGAGCAACCGCAAATCATCGCAAGAGTCATGGCCGCTCCGCCGGCGAGGAGAACAGTTGGATCAGCAGATTAGTTCTTCGCGACGAAACAGGCGCCGCCGCTGGCTTTTAACTTCTCGCAAAGCGCCACGGCGGCGGCTTTGGACAGATCGCCAACCCGTACACGGTAGACCGGGCCCTTGGCCACGTCCGCCTGATGAATAGTCAGATCCAAACCACTGAGTTCGGATGAGTATTTCGATTTTAGACGCGATGCCGCGCTCTGCGCCTCCTGCTGGGAGCCGGGCGCCGCCAACTGGACGGCGTAGCCGCCGGTCGAAGCGCCAGGCGCGTTTGTGGCGGCGGTAGGGGCCGGATCTGCCGGCGGCGTTGCAGCCGGCTCAACGGCTGCGGGCGCCGCGGCTGTGACCGGCGCCCCGGCTTTCGTGCGAGCGGTCTTTGCAGCCTTCTCAAGTTTGGTCGGCGGCCCGAGTTGAAGCGGTGCGTCGGTTGCAACGCCGATCGTCTCGGTCTTGGCGACCGGCACCCGAGTGGTTGACTTCGCATGCGGCTTGACCGGGAGGTCCAGCTTGGGCGTGGCCGGTTGCGCCGTCGGCATTTCCACGCCCGACTCAGCCTTGGGGGTCGGGGTGGGAGCGGCGGCAACTGACCGGGTCTGCCCTGGAACAGCGCTATTCGCCGGAGCGGCCTTGGCCTCCGAGGACGTCGAAATAACAGTCCCGTCCGGCCTTACGGATACGGTCTTCACCCGCTTCGGCTCGGCGAACAGCGGCGACGCGACGCTGGCGCCAGCGATAGGGCCGGCCTCCGGGGTGGCGACGACAGGCGCATTTGGGTTTGATGCGATCGGCGAGGCAGTCTCGCGCGGCGCAACGACAGGCGCGGCCGAAGTCGCAGCAGTCGCGCTCGCAGTCGCCTGGACTACGCCCTGCGTGCGCAAATCAACCGGTTGCTCTTCGTTCGAAACGACTTTGACGGGCGCAGGCTTAGCGGATGGTTCCTTGAAAAGAGCCGAGGAATTGTCGTTTGGCGCGACAGTGTCGGTTGACGGCGGCGCGACTTTGGTCGGGATGGCCGAGGCCATGATGACAGGCGGAGCCTTGTGCAGACCGGGCACAACCCCGTACTTTAGCGCCAACGCGGCCCCGACGCCGACAATTCCCAGCAGGCTCAACAAGCTCACCGTCGCCAACCAGCGCCCGCTTGAACGCGACCGGTCGGCAGTGACGCGCGCTGCCATCAACGCGGCTGCTTCATCCAGAGCGTTATCGGCAAAATGATGGGATTCGGCCGCAGTCTGGTGAAACTCCTCATGATTGGCTTGTTCTGCCTCGTCCTCGATCGAGGGGCGTAGCTGCGGAGGATCAACCGGAACCGATCTTGCTTCCTTGTAGCTGACCCGTATCAAAGGCTCATGGGCGAAAGCAGGAGGTTCGGCGGATTGCTGCGCGCGCGGCGCCAAAGCGACGACATTTTCCGCGAGTCGCTGTGGCGGCCCGTCCAGCCCGACGAGACGAGCCAGTTCCGCCAACGGATCTTCCTGGGCGGATGGAGCGGCCGTCGCGGCGCGAATTCGGCGCTCAAAGTCGTCAAGATTGACTTGGGGGATCGCTCTCAATGCGGGACTGCTCATCGAATAACCTCAAGAAAAACGCCATGGCCAAACGCAACATGAATAAGCGTCGATTCAGCAGGCGATACGCACTCGGTACAGTTTCAACGCGCGAATAATTTGTTCAAACGCAAAACTTAGTGCATTTCTTGCGGCGCGCTGACACCCAAAATGACCAAGGCAGCGGACAAGACCGCAATTACGGCGGCCGCCAACGCCATTCTAGCTTCGGTTAAATCTCTGTCATTTTCGTTAACGAATCGCAAATGCCGAATATCTTTGCCCCGATTCCAATGTGCGTGGAAGAGCGTGGCGAGGTCGTGTGAAAAAAAAGCTGTGCGGTGCGGCTCGCGAGCCGCTGCCGCTTGCTCCACGAGGCGCGGAAACTGCGCCATCAGACGCAACAAGGCGCGCTCGCTCTCGTCGCTCAGTAGGCTGAGATCCGCGCCAGCGAGTTCCTCAGGGGAAAGATCAATATCGGGGAAAGCCGCGCGCGCCTGCCGCATGACGCTGCAGCCGCGCGCGTGAGCGTATTGAACGTAGAAGACCGGATTTTCCTGGCTCTGCTCGATGACTTTGGCGAGATCGAAGTCAAGCGGCGCGTCGTTCTTGCGCATCAGCATCATGAAACGCACGGCATCGACGCCGACTTCATCGACAACTTCACGCAACGTCACGAAATCGCCGGAACGCTTAGACATTTTGACTGGCTCGCCCGCCCGCATGAGGCGCACAAGTTGGCACTGGCGCACATCGAGCGTCGCCTTGCCGTGCGAAACCGCTGAGACCGCCGCCTGCATGCGTTTGACATAACCGCCGTGGTCGGCGCCGAGCACATCCACCAGCGAGAGGAACCCGCGATCGATCTTGGTCTTGTGATATGCGATGTCGGTGGCGAAATACGTGTAGGCCCCATTCGATTTGATCAGGGGACGGTCGACGTCATCGCCAAATTCGGTCGAGCGGAACAAGGTTTGCTCGCGATCCTCCCAGTCCTCAATCGGCGCCCCCTTGGGCGGGTCGAGACGGCCGAAATAGACGATGCCGCGCGCTTGCAGGTCCGCTATCGCCTCTGCGACGTAGTTTGGACCTCCGTCGGCCCCGGTCAGCGCACGTTCGGACGAGAACACGTCATGTGCGATGTTAAGGGCTTTCAGATCCTCGCGGATCATCGCCATCATCGCATCAATCGCCCGGGCGCGAAACGGCGAGAGCCATTCGGATTCGGGTTTGTCGCGAAAAGCCGACCCAAACTCACGCGACAGCGCTTCGCCGACCGGGATGAGGTAATCGCCGGGATACAACCCCTCCGGGATCGCTTCGATCTTGTCGCCGAGCGCTTCCAGATAGCGCAGATAGGCGGAGCGGGCGAGGACATCGACCTGCGCGCCCGCGTCGTTGATGTAATATTCGCGCGTCACGTCCCGCCCGGAAAACTTCAACAGGTTCGCCAACGCATCGCCAAACACCGCGCCGCGGGCGTGGCCGATATGCATCGGCCCAGTCGGATTGGCGCTGACGTATTCGACATTGACCGGCCCCGCCGTCGACTTCGCTCCCGCGCCGTATTGTCCGCCACTGCTGAGAATATTCCGCAGCACCTCGGCGTAAACTGCTGGCTTCAGGCGAATATTGATAAAGCCCGGACCCGCTACTTCAGCTTGCTCCACGTCGGCCTGTTGCGCGAGGTTAGCCGCCAACTCGATCGCCAATTCCCGGGCATTCGAGCCGCTCGCCTTGGCTTCCTTGGCGTAGACCATCGCGGCGTTGGTCGAAAGATCGCCGTGACTGGAGTCGCGTGGCGGCTCTACGACGAAACGCGTTAAATCCAGCCCCGCCGGCAGATTGCCCGCCGCAACGATGCCCGACAGCAGAGCAGCAATTCTCTGCTGGAAATCCGCATAGATGTTCATGAAATCTCGCCTTCGAAGGGGGCGCTCTAGCGTAAGTCCGGCGCCTCGTCAAAGAGCCTGCGGTATTCTGCCAGCGCGTAGCGATCGGTCATTCCGGCAATGTAGTCGCTCACCGCGCGCGCCCGCGCCCCAGCCTCAGTCAGCGCGGCGCCACGCCGCCATTCGGGCGGCATCTTTGCGGGGTCATCGACAAAGCCGGCGAACAGGCGCCGCACCACCCTATCGGCCTTTTCGCGGACGCGCTTCACATCGGGATGGCGGTACATATTTGCGAACAGGAACGCCTTAAGTTCCCTGTCGGCGGTCACGATCGAGGGCGAGAATGCGATCAGCGCCCTGCCCGCCAGCCGAACATCGGCAAGGCTGCGCACGCCGCTTGACGCGATAAGCCGCCGGCTCTGCGCAAACACATCCTCGATAAACCGGGTGATGACGCGCCGCACCAGTTCGTGAACGACCCGGGGGCGTTCGAGGCCGGGATGCAGTCTATCGATTTCGTCGAGCAACGCGTTGACGAACGGCACGCTCCGCAGGTTCGCCAGATCGAAAAGCCCGGCGCGCAGGCCGTCGTCTATGTCGTGGGCGTTGTAGGCAATGTCGTCGGCGATCGCCGCTGTCTGCGCCTCAAGGCTGGCGAAATGCGCGAGATCCAGGTCCTGGACCTGGTTGTAGGCGAGTATCGCCGGCGCCACGCCCCGGGCGCGGTAGCGCCCGAACGGCCCACCGGCGGCGTCCAGCATCGGCCCGTTATGCTTGACCAGCCCTTCCAGCGCTTCGTAGCTCAGGTTCAGTCCGTCGAACCCGGCATAACGGCGCTCCAGCTCGGTGACGATGCGCAGGGCGTGGGCGTTGTGGTCGAAGCCGCCAAAATCCTCCAGGCAGGCGTCAAGCGCGTCTTCGCCGGTGTGGCCGAACGGCGCGTGGCCCAAGTCGTGCCCAAGCGCGACAGTCTCGGACAGGTCTTCATCCAGTCCGAGCCCTTTGGCCAGGGCGCGGGCGATCTGGGCGACTTCAATCGTATGCGTGAGCCGGGTGCGAAAATGGTCGCCTTCGTGATCGACGAACACCTGAGCTTTTCGCGCCAATCGGCGAAAGGCCGTGGCATGGACGATCCGGTCGCGGTCGCGCTGGAATTCCGATCGCGTCGGCGAGGCCGGCTCGGCATAGCGCCGGCCGCGCGACGCCGCAGGGTCCGCCGCATAACTGGCTCGTGTGCCGGCGCCCATCAAAGTCTCATCGCTCGCTCCTAATCGACCCAGCATTGAACAACAGGCGGCTGAAGCCTATCTTTATAAAACAAATTGCCGCGCATTATTTGCGGCGGGAAAAACTCCATGAACGCTTCAGCCAGTCCATCCGCAGACGCCGAAACGGTTTCTATCAGCGAGAGCGCCGCGCGCCGCCTCAATAAAATCCTCAAGGCCGAGGACGCCACAGCCTTGCGCATCTCCGTCAAGGGCGGCGGCTGCTCGGGCTTTCAATACGCCTTCGACATCGAGAACACCAAAGCCGACGACGATATCGTCATTTGCCGCGATGGCGCGACGATCGTCGTAGACCCTGTTTCGCTCGAATATATGAAAGGTTCGATCGTCGATTTCGTCGACGATCTCATGGGCCAGGCGTTCAAGGTGCGGAACCCCAACGCGGTCGCCACTTGCGGCTGCGGCGTGAGCTTCACGGTCTAAGCCGGCGCGGGCTTTCGTCGCGACGGAGCCGTTTATTCGCGATTGGTGGGAAGGGCGACGGTTGTCGGCGCTTCCGCACTTTATTCAACGACTCAACGATTCCAATTCTTTAAGCCTACAAAAGTGTCCGGCTTTTATGCTCAGTGCGGGCGGAACGTCGCGCCGCAATCCGACCCGTCCAAATCCGACCCTTCCCAGCCCGCGCCAATCGACGCTGCAAGGCTGGATCCTGTTGATCGAGCGTGCGTCTTCGCAAAGCCGGCCCTGAAAAACGACATGAAAGAACATAACACGAACGATGCCACTCGGGAAGCTTTTGTCGTACCCGGTCCCGCCAAGGATATATGCTTGACCGATGTAGGGGCGGCGCATTGTGCAGCGCGATCGCCGCGCTCATGTCCCAGCTTGGGATCATGAAATCATCCTGCGACCGACCATGCGATTGTCGGCCGCCGACGCGCTCTTACGGCGAACTCTCGACGAGCAACGATGAAGGCGTCATTTGAGTCGCACGACTGCACGCCCAAATGTCCCGGTAACCGCTCGTAACCCCCGGACCTCCCTTGCGGTGGAGGTCCGCTTTCCACGGCGTCGGCTTGCCCAGTCTGTTCCTGACCTACGGCTTAGGCGCCGGGTGTTCTTCCTCGCCAGCCGGACAGCAACGGTATTCCTGTGATTTCTCCAGGAGATCGATCTGCTTCTTGAGCAGCTGATTCTCGAGGTCCTTGCGGGCGAGATCGAGCGCCATCTCTTGTTTGAGCTCGGGTTCGCAGATGTCGCAATCGTCGAGGCAGCCTTTGACGAGGACGCCGGGGGTCGGCAGGGCCAGTTCCTTCTCGAAACCCAGCGCCTTCTGCGCCAAGGGCGAGACCACGCCTCCGACTTTATCTAGCAGGCCCTCCTTGACCAGATCCTGATCGACCTGGGTCAGGGCGGCCTGACGGAGGTTTACCGGAAAGGCTTGCTGCGTGAACACCGCGCTCGAGCGCGCGACGAAGCCGGTGGCAAGCGCGGCGCTCGCGCCACCCCCCTCGACGGCAACGCTCTCGAACGCGCGCCGCGCAACGTCGAGGCGATTGGCGCCTGTCGCCAGCACTGCGGTGGGCCGCACGGCGACGCCTGTCAGCGGTTTCGGCGGATTGAGCGCGACGCCGGTCGGCGCCGCCGGATCGTCGACCCGGCGGTCTATGCTCACCAGCTCGAACTTGACCGTCTGGCATTTGTTGATCCGGTAGAAGAGGAACGTGACCGCGTTGCAGCGGTTGGGATTGGCGAAGGTCCGAGAGGAGGATTCATACTGGTCGTCCGACTCGCTCTGCTGGTGGTTTCGCGTCTGCACCTCGCCGATCGAGGTTGAGGCGGAGGCCCGAGTGCTCACCTCCACGTGCTGGTGGAGCTGCTCCGCGTGCTGGCTTAACGAGTGGGCGACCGTGCTTGCAGAATTGGCGTCATAGGAGCTGGAGGAGGCGGAACCGCCGATGCTGAAGAAGCCCAGATCGATGCCTGCGCCGCCGCCGCCGCTGACTGACGACGAACTGAAGGAGGAGCTGGCGTTCGTGGTGTCGAGCACGTTGAGGTTGCTCATGCCATACGCCATGCCCGCCGCGTAGTACGATTCTTCCGACGTCGCTTCGTTGCGATAGCTGAGCTTCGTTTCGCTATCGAAGCTGAAACGCGTGTGCCGGTCGCTCGACTGCAGCCGCACCTTCTCGCCAGGCAAGAGCGTTGTGCTGTACATGAGATCGCCAAGCGACAGCGGTCCGGCGCAGCGCGTCAGCCGGTAGTGCAGCGTCACCTCGACCGGCACCGTTTGCCGCTGGTCGCCGATAGCGACAACCGGGCGAAACGGCAGCCGGTAGGTGAAGTTGAGCACATCGCAAACCACGCAAGGCTCGAGTTGCGGGCAACAGGCGACTGTTGCCGCGGTCGTTGCCGTAACCGCGTCCGCGGAAGTTTTCACAGCCATGTGAGTTCTCCGTTGCAAATTGCGGATCGTGGCGGCGGGCGCTGATTTCGCTGATTGATTTAAGAAACCGTATGCGCGCGTGTAACGCTGATCCGCTGGCGGCTATTAAGCACCTGCTCCGCGCGCCCGCATCCTCCAAATGGAGGACATCGTGAAAGATATTTGCCGCATGCGTCACGCGAACGGTGCAGGCGGTCTTCGCGCCACGTAATTGCCGACCGCGCTGCATTCTTGCAAACGCGTCAGTTCTTCCTTCTCGCCTTGCCCGCAAACGGGTTCTTCGGCGATCTCTTCGACAGCCGCATCGGCACGCCGTGAAAATCGAACATCTCACGCAGGCCGTTCATCAGAAAGCGTTTGTAACTCTCGGGCAATTCATCGAGCTGGTTGCCGAAAAACACGAATAGCGGCGGACGCGCCTTGAGTTGCGTCATGTAGCGGATTTTTATGCGGCGGTTCGGGGCGTTACGGGGACATGTTACACAATCCCCAATCGTGCAGGTGCGCATACTTGCGCATTGGATCGGGCGTTACTCTCAGTCAATAACGAGTTAAATCGGGCAATCTGTTTCATGTCCTCGTAGCCCGTAACCTCGGTACCCCCAAAACGCCTTGGGAATAAAACCCGCGTTCGGGTCATGGGCGGGGCGGCGCTCAACTTCGGCGTCTGTCCAGACCTGCACCTCGCGGCTTAAAGGCGGCGCCGCCGGCGGGTCGTCGCGACTGTTGTAGCGCAGATTGTGTCAGTGGGCGGTCTGGCAATCCTGGCAGTCGTTTTTTCCTGCCTTTCATTCCCAAGGCAATGAACCCTTTTCGCAGCGACCACGTCCTTATTGTCCTCGGCTTTCACTGTCGCCGCTTCGCGGCTCAATCGTCGCGCCGGGTGAGCGTGATCTTGCGCGCCCAGCTTTCGCGCGCCCAGGCGCGAAATACATGAAGCGTGAAGGCGCGGCTCAGTCGCCCGATTTCGCAATCCGGTTCGAGGTAACGCGACCGGCTGGCGATATCGCTGTTGACTTCGTCGAGAATGATCCACGAGTGCATTTCGCGGTCCAGTCCGGCCCGACGTTTCTCGGTTTCAGGAATCTCTCGAAAGAAACGGCCCGGTGCTGGCTCTTTGGTCGTAATCGGAAAAAGCAGGAGAAGATCGTCGTCGAGGCGGAAGCCGACAACGGTGGGACGCGGCTTGCGCCCTTCGGTCTCTCCACGCGCGGCTTCAGGTCCCCAAAGGAATTGAAAACGAATGACAGCGCCGCTTGTCAGGAAATCATAACTCACTCGGCGCCCTCGCGCTCCATGCGGTCAAGTTCGGCTTCGGCCTTCTCGAGAAGAGCGTCGGGCAGTGTATCGAGAGTGTAATATCGGCGGGTCTCGGCGCCGTTAAGTCTTTGAAACTGGTCGTAGCTCATAACGACGAAAGCGGGACGCGCGCGTTGTGTAATCGTGACCGGGCCGCGCCTTGCAGCCTCGAAAATATCGCCGGATTTGCGATTCCAATCGGTCGATGAAAAAATAGCCACGGCGATGCCTTCCGGTTGACTTACGTAAGTTACGACAATGTCGTAAGTTATTCAAGCAGAACATACGTAAGTGATGGAGGGCCGACCGGCTAATTCTTCCTTCTCGCCTTGCCCGCGAACGGATTTTTCGACGATCGCGTCGACAGACGCATCGGGACGCCGTGAAAATCGAACGTCTCGCGCAGGCCGTTCGTCAGAAAGCGCTTGTAGCTCTCGGGCAATTCATCGAGCTGGTTGCCGAACAGCGCGAATAGTGGCGGGCGCGCTTTCAATTGCGTCATATAGCGGATTTTTATGCGGCGGCCCGAGACGGCGGGCGGCGGGGTCGCGTCGATCACTGGCGCCAGCCAGCGGTTGATGCGGCCGGTTGAGACGCGCTTGTTCCAGATTTCGTGCGCCGCGATCACCGCCTCGAGCAGTTTGTCGACATGAGCGCCGGTGAGGCCCGAAACCGGGATGACGCGAACGCCGCGTAGTTGCGGCAACAGCCGGTCAGCCTCGGCGCGCAGCTCCTGCGCCTTGGCGCTCTTGTTCTCGATGAGATCCCACTTGTTCAGACCGATGACGAGCGCCCTGCCCTCGCGCTCGACGAGATCGGCGAGCGTCAAATCCTGCTTTTCGAACGGGATCGTCGCATCGAGCAGCAGCACGACGACTTCGGCGAAACGCACCGCGCGCAACGCATCGGCGACGGCGAGTTTTTCGAGTTTTTCGACAACGCGGGCGCGCCGACGCAGGCCCGCCGTATCGAACAATTTCAGTTTGCGATCACGCCAGGTCGTCTCGATGCTGATGCTGTCGCGCGTCAGGCCTGGTTCCGGCCCGGTGAGCAAGCGGTCCTCGCCGAGAATGCGGTTGAGCAGGGTCGATTTGCCGGCGTTCGGGCGCCCGAGCACCGCGATGCGCAGCGGCTTGGTCGGATCGACCTCGCTGCCGTCCTCTTCTTCGCCGAGGATGAGCGGTTCCTGCTCTTCTTCGTCCGGATCGAGACGGGCGGACGCGGGCAAAACCTCGGCGAGCGCATCGTAGAGATCGCTGAGGCCTTCGCCGTGTTCGGCGGAAAACAGAATGGGATCGCCGATGCCGAGCCCATACGCCTCGATCGCGCCTTCACGGCCGGCGTGGCCCTCGGCCTTGTTGGCGAGCAGGATGATCGGCTTGCCGGCGCGCCGCACAAGCTGGGCGAAATGCCGGTCGGTCGGCGTCAGGCCGGTGCGCGCGTCAATGACGAACAGGATGGCGTCGCAATCAGTCAGCGCGGTCTCGGTCTGCGCCCGCATGCGCCCGGCGAGCGACCCGCCGTCGCCTTCCTCAAGCCCCGCTGTGTCGACGATGGTGAACGAGAGATCGCCGACATGGCCCTCGCCCTCGCGCCGGTCGCGGGTGACGCCGGGCGTGTCGTCGACCAGCGCCAGCCGGCGCCCGACAAGCCGGTTGAACAACGTCGACTTGCCGACATTGGGGCGCCCGATAATGGCGACTTTGCTGCTCAAGATGTTTCCAGTTCAGATGGCGGGAGGCGCGAGGGCCGCCGTCACTTAGGCGCAGGCTTGCCGGACGCGGCAATGCCGAGCAGCGCTTGCGCGTTGTTTCGAACGCCCGACGGCGCTTCGGCATCGCTGACGACCATGTCGAGCCACTTTCCGGCGTTCTCCATGTCTCCAGAGTTCAGCGCGATGACGCCGAGCATCTCGCGCGCCGTGTGGCGAAACGCGCCGGCGGGCGCGGCAAGCGCTTCCAGCGCGGTCTTCGCATTGGCGACATCGTCGGCGTCAACGCGCAACAACGCCGCGCGCAGCCGCGCCGCATCCTGAAACAGCGCGCCGATCGAAGCATCCTGCGCCAGGGCATCATAAGCCGCGATCGCGCCCTTGGGATCGGTCTTGGAAAGAACAGCCGCTTGAGCCAATCGCGCCAGCGTCTTGTATCCCGATGGGGCTTCAGCGGCCGATTTACTCAGCGCCGCGATCGCATCGGCGCCTTTGCCATTGTGATCGAATTCCAGCGCCTGTTCGAATTGCGCTCCCGCCGCCTGCGCGGCCTTGAGCTGGCGATCCATATAGAAGCGATAGCCCGCGGTCGCCAGCACGATCACAGCGGCACCCGCCAGAATATAATTCTGGTATTTTTTCCAGAACTCCTCCGCCTTGTCGCGGCGGACTTCCTCATCGACTTCACGAAAAATATCGCTCATGGAATGCTCGTTGGGCCGCGCGGGCGACCGGATTAATCCGTCTGGGGCAGCCGTTAGCATGGTGGCGCGAGGAAAGCGAGGCGCGCGAAGGGGCCGCTTCGGCTAGCGGTTTTGAACGGCTGGCGTCTTGAGGACGCCCTTGCGCGCCGCTTGCGCCATGTTCGCCAGCATCGCCTGCCCCTCGGGCTGGACAACGCCGGCCGACATCACCAGTTTCACCGCGTCGTCAGGCGTCATCGGGAGTTCGATCAAGTCGGCGGTGGGAATGAAGAAATAGAACCCTGTCGTCGGATTGGGCGTGCAGGGCAGGAAGACCGAGGTGAGGTCTTTCGCGCCGGGCAGCGCATCGTTGACGGCCCGCGCCGGCTCGCTGGTGATGAAGACGATCGACCAAGTGCCCTTGATCGGAAATTCCACCAGCCCGACTTTACGAAACTGCGAGCCGCTCTGGCTGAACACCGTCTCGAACACCTGCTTGGCGCTCTTGTAGATGCCGCGAACCACCGGCAGCCGATCGAGCACCATTTCGCCGATCCGCACCAGCGTGCGCCCGGCGATGTTCGCGGCGAGGAAGCCCAGCAGCGTCAGTCCGATGAAGGCGATGATGACGCCGAATCCGGGCACGTGAAACGGCAGATAGGAATCGGGCCAATAGCGCGCCGGCACCAGCGGTTTGACCCAATTGTCGACCGTGTCGATGAACCACCAGGCGATATAAGTCGTGACCGCGACCGGCCCGAAAATCACCAGACCTGTGAAGAACCACGAGCGAATGCGCAAAAGCAGGCTACGCGGCGAAGCGGGATGCGGCTTGGCCGGGGCGGCTTGAGAGTCTAGTAAAGTCATCAACTTCCCAACATAGGCGAATTACCGGAACTTCCCAACATAGGCGAATTACCGGCGATACATGACCGCTGGGGGGCGCAATTGCAAGGCGGACTATTCGACGGTCACGGACTTGGCGAGGTTGCGCGGCTGGTCAGCATCCTTCCCCATGATGACGGCCGTATGATAGGCGAGCATCTGCACTGGCGCGGCGTAGACGATCGGCGCGAAATTCGCGCCCATTTCCGGCATGGCGAGGAAATGCGCGAGATTGACCGAGGCTTCCTCCGCCGCGTGCTGTTCGCCGATCAGAATGATGCGCCCGCCCCGCGCCGCGACTTCCTGCATGTTGGAAACGGTCTTTTCGAACACCGCGTCGTGCGGCGCCAGCACAATCACCGGCATCGCCTCGTCGATCAGCGCGATCGGTCCATGCTTGAGCTCACCCGCCGCGTAGCCCTCGGCGTGAATGTACGAGAGCTCCTTGAGTTTCAGCGCGCCCTCCATCGCCAGCGGATAGGCGGTGCCGCGCCCCAGGTACAGCACGTCGCGCGCTCGTGAGAGCGAGTGCGCGATCGTCTCCAGCGCCGGCTCGAGTTTCAGCACTTCCGCCAGCAAGCCCGGCGTGGCGATCAGCTCCGCCACCAGCGCTGATTCCGCGGCTTCGTCGATCGTGCCGCGGGCGCGGCCGAGGCTGATCGCCAGACACGCCATCACGGCAAGCTGGCAGGTGAACGCCTTGGTCGAGGCGACGCCGATTTCCGGACCGGCGAGCGTCGGCGCGAGGCAATCGGCCAGGCGCGCAATGCTGGACGTTGGGACATTGCAGACGCTGATGATTTTCGCGCCGCGCTCCTTGGCGTAGCGCAACGAAGCCAAAGTGTCGGCCGTCTCGCCCGATTGCGAAATGACGATCATCGCGCCTGTCGCGTCGACCGGGTAATCGCGGTAGCGAAACTCGGAGGCGACATCGATCTCGACGGGCAGGCGGGCGAACCGCTCGATCCAGTATTTGCCGATCATGCCCGCCATATACGCGGTGCCGCAGGCCGAGATGGTCAGGCGGTTGAGCGCGCGTGGATCGACCGGCCAGGCAAAGGGGCGCATGCGCTGCGCGCCCATGTCGACGTAATGCGCCAGCGTGTGGCCGACGACTTCGGGCTGCTCGTGGATTTCCTTGGCCATGAAGTGGCGGTAATTGCCCTTCTCGATCAGCAGCCCGCCAGCCTGGCTGCGCACCTTGCGGCGTTCGACTAGGGCGCCCGAGGCATCATGAAACTCGGCGCCGGCGCGCGTCAGGAAGACGCGATCGCCTTCCTCGAGATAGCTGATGAGCGTGGTGAACGGCGCCAACGCGAGGGCGTCCGATCCCAGATACATCTCGCCTTCGCCATAGCCGATCGCGAGCGGCGCGCCCTGCCGGGCCCCGATCATCAGGTTCTCCTCGCCATCGAAGATGTAGGCCAGCGCGAACGCCCCGCGCATCCGCGGCAACGCTGCTTCCACCGCCTCGGCCGGGCTCTTGCCTCGATCCATTTCGTCGGTGACGAGGAAGGCGGCGACCTCCGAGTCCGTCTCGGTCTGGAACTTGTGGCCCTTGCCGGCGAGCTCCTCGCGCAGCGCCTTGAAATTCTCGATGATGCCGTTGTGAACCACGGCGAGCCTGTCGCTGGCGTGCGGATGCGCGTTGGCTTCGGTCGGCTTGCCGTGTGTCGCCCAGCGAGTGTGGCCGATGCCGATGCAGCCTGTGAGCGGCGCTTGCGCGAGGCGCGCTTCGAGATTGCGCAGCTTGCCTTCCGCGCGGCGGCGCGTGAGCCGCCCGCCCTCAAGCGTCGCGATGCCGGCCGAGTCGTAGCCGCGGTATTCCAGCCGCTTCAGCGCGTCGACGATCTGCCCAGCAACCGGCCCGGTCCCGAGAATGCCCACAATGCCGCACATGGCTGATCCGTCCCAAAATGAAAGTCGATTCGACGCGAGCAAGGGTTAGGCCAAAGCCGGGTCGAGGCTCAAGTCACGTTGGGTGACGGAATGTGACGAGGCTGCGGCGAGCGGCTTTCGGGAAGCCCGCACTCTGGTCGGCGCTGGAGCAATTTCAGCGGCCTGGGCGCCAAACGACGCACACTTACAAACCAATGGTCAGCTCTTATACTACAATGTAGTTATGTATATAGAGGAGCATCGCCGCTCAATGCGTGTAAACCTGCACCCACCGATCGCCTTCCTGCTTCATGTGCAGGCCGCCGCAATGCTGGTACTCGACGCCGCGCACGAACTCGGCGTTGCAGTCGGGCGGCAATTGCTTGACCGAATAGGCCGTCTTTTTGACGATCCAATCGCGCCCGTTGCGCGCCAGCTTCACCTGCGCGTAGCGGCCGTCGACCATCCTGAAATGCAACCCGCCGCAGTGCTTGGTGGCGATGCCGCCAATCGTATCGTCGCGGCAATCGGGCGGCAATTGCTTGACTGAATAGGCTGTTGGCGAAGCGGGCGCGCTTTGAGCGAGGGCGGCGCCGGCGGCCAGCGCTAGAGCGATCCCAAGCCCGGCGTAGCCCAGAACTCGCGCCGCTCGGTATTCCGCGTTCATGTGCCGGATCATGGCCAATCCCTATCCGTCCAGAATTTCTCGTGAACGCGACGACAGGACGCGGGCCGCCGCAGATCAATGCGGCCTGAGTAGCGCGTTCGCACGGGCCGGTGTTTGTCCTGGCGCAAGGCTTGTACGAAAGGAGGAGGCCGAAGCGTGCTTCGAGTTGAAACGATATCGTCGCGATTAGCGTCTTCCCCACCAAGTGGGGAAGGTGGCACGGCAGGCCGGATGGGGTGTGGGACCGGGATGTAGCGTTGGGCGACTTGCACGAACGCTTGTGCGAACCTACCGAAATACCCGCCTGCTTTCCATACCCCATCCGGCCTCCGGCCACCTTCACCGGCGAAGCGCCGAAGAAGGAAAAATCGCCCCGCCCCTACTCATGCCCCTTCCCCGGCTTCTGCTTCGCCCGAAACGCCTTCGCCCAACCCGCTATGTTCATCTGGCGACCGCGCGCCACCGCGAGTGCGTCGGGCTCGACGTCCTTGGTGACGACGGAGCCTGATCCGATATAGGCGCCGGCGCCGATCGTGACGGGGGCGACGAGCGCCGAGTTCGAGCCGATAAACGCCCCGGCCCCGATGTTCGTCTGGAACTTTGAGAAGCCGTCGTAATTACACGTAATTGTTCCCGCGCCGATGTTGGCCTTGGCGCCAATGGTGGCGTCGCCGATATAGCTGAGGTGGTTGACTTTGGCGCCCGCCTCGATCGTCGCTTTCTTGATCTCGACAAAATTGCCGACTTTCGCGCCAACGCCGATGTCCGCGCCGGGTCGCAACCGCGCGTAAGGGCCGATGGAGGCGCCGCTCGCCACCGCGGCGCCTTCGAGATGCGAGAACGCGTGGATCGTCGCGCCGTCGCTGATCGTCACGCCCCGGCCAATCATCACATGCGGCTCGATCAGCACATCGCGGCCGATCTTCGTGTCGTACGAGAGGAAAACCGTCTCTGGCGCGATCAGCGTCGCGCCCTCGCGCATTGCCTTTTCACGCAGTCGGGCCTGCGCAACAGCCTCGGCGGCGGCAAGCTGCACGCGGTCGTTGATGCCCATGACTTCGCTTTCGCCGGCCATATGCGTCCCCGCGACGAGGCCCGCGTCGCTGGCGATCGACACGAGGTCGGTCAGGTAGAATTCCTTCTGGGCGTTCTGCGCCCGGACCTCATCGAGCAGGCGAAGCGCCTGCGCCCCGCTGATCGCCATCGGGCCGCCGTTGCAGCGTTTGATGGCGCGTTCGGCCGCGCTGGCGTCTTTCTGCTCGCGAATGGCGACCAGCGCCCCGCCGCGCTCGACCAATCGGCCATAACCCGTGGGGTCGGCGGGCTCGAAGCCGAGCGCGACGATTGTTCGGCCATCCGCCAATCCTTCGCGCAACTGGCTGAGCGTCTGAGACCGAAGCAGGGGAATATCGGCGTAAACAACGAGAATATCGTCATAACCGCGCGCCATCGCCGCGCGCGACGCCAGGACGGCATGCGCCGTGCCGAGCCGCTTTATCTGGACAAATATCTCGCTCGCTGGCGCGGCGCGGCGCGCCTCGGCTTCGACATCGGCGCGATCCGGCCCGACGACGACCGCAATGGCGCTGGCACCCGCCTTGGCGACCGCGTCCAGCAGATGCGCCAGCATCGATCGCCCGGCGATCTCGTGCAGCACCTTGGGGCGCGTCGAGCGCATTCGCGTGCCCTCGCCGGCGGCGAGGACCACGGCAAGACAGGTCCGCGGGGCGATATTCGGCGGCGTCGACAGGCTCATGACTTCTCCAGTAAAGGTTTGGGCCGTGAATTGAACGCGCGGCGAGCGATAATCACGCCAAATCGCATCAACAACGCCTGTCAACCCAAGGGATTAAGGATATTTTCTGATTCCGCTCGAGCAGAAAACTCTTTAGCCGAGCCGCCTAAGCACAGCAATCGCACAGGATCGGTCGTCAAAAACAGATAACCAGCAATGTCGATTGTGCATTTGCAGCAAAAACCATCTCGCAGCTTTGTTGTTATAGGCTATAGAGAAATCGGGGAACAGGTCCGCTGGCGGCGCGTGAGGACTTGGCGCGGCCTTTTTCGGCGATTCCACAAGGTTCGCGCCGTTTTCCGCTGCTGCGCGGGCTTTTTTTGGCGTCAAAGGAAGAGTGAAGAGTTGATCGGTCAGCGTCGAGAATTTCTGAAACTCGCGCTTGGCGGCGCCATAGCGGCGGCCAGCCAGCCGCTGCATCAGGCCATCGCCGCGACAATTGGGCCGCCGGCGCCATTTGCGCCCGCCGCCGTGCTGGAAATGGCGCAGGCTTTGGCGAAAGCGCCCTATGTCGCCCCAAAGACGACGCTGCCCGATCCCTTCGCCAGTCTAACCTTCGAGCAATATGCGGCGATCCATACGACGCCCGGCTCGCAAATCTGGAGCGGCGAAAAGATCGGATTCGCCATCGAGCCGCTGCATCGCGGCTTTATCTACGCATCTCGTGTGGATATTTATATCGTCGAGAACGGTCTGGCGCAGAAGCTGATCTACGATCCCTCAGCCTTCGACACGGCATCGCTGAAGCCGCCGGCAACTCTCGGCGATATCGGATTTTCGGGATTTCGCGTGCTCACCGCCGGCGACGGCCAAAGCTTCGTTGAGACCGCGATCTTCCAGGGCGCGAGCTTCTTTCGGTCGATGGGGCGCGGCCAGAATTTCGGCGTCACCGCCCGCGGCCTGTCGATCCACACCGGCGATGCGCAAGGCGAGGAATTTCCGCAATTTCGCGCCGTCTGGATCGAAAAGCCGAGCCTCGCCGGCAACTCGCTGACGCTGCATGCGCTGCTCGATTCGGCCAGCGTCACCGGGGCGCTCCACTTCACCTTGCGCCCCGGCGAAGCGACGATTATCGACACGGAAATGACGATCGTGGCGCGCAATCAGGTCGATCATCTGGGGATTGGCGCAATGACCGCGACCTATCTGTTTGGCGGCCTCGACCACCGGCGCAGCGGCGACGTCCGCCCGAATGTCTTCGAGGTGAACGGCCTGCAAATGCTCAGCGGCAAGGCAGAGTGGCTGTGGCGGCCCGTCACCAATCGCGAAACCCTGCAAATCTCGGCATTTGCCGACCAAAATCCGCACGGGTTCGGACTGATCCAGCGCAATCGCGACTTTGAGACGTTTGGCGATGACGATGTGCATTGGGAATTGCGACCGTCGTTATGGATCGAACCGATCGGCGACTGGGGAGAAGGCGAAGTTCAGTTGCTGGAAATTCCCTCGGATTCCGAAAACAACGACAACATCATCGCCTACTGGCGGCCCAAGGCGACGCTGGCGGCCGGCGCTTCGCAATCCCTGGCCTACCGACAGTTCTGGTGCTGGGCTTCCCCGGCGCACCCGCCGCTGGCGACATCGAACCGGGCCCGCATGGGGCGCATCGGCAAGAAGCGGCGCTTCGTCGTGGAATTTGTCGACGATTCGTTTGCCGATCCCGCGCGCGCGGCGCAGATCACAGTCAATATCGTCGCGAACCCCGGGCAGATTTCCGCCACACGCAGGTTTGTCTCGCGCGAGCGCAAGAGCCTGCGTGTTCTGTTTGACCTCGACCCGGGATCGGAAACATCCTGCGAGTTGCGTCTTGTGTTAGAATTGGCTGGCAAGCCGGTAAGCGAAACATGGCTTTATCGATGGACGGCATAATCCCGACCGGAGCCAATCAGGCGATGACGCCGGCTGAAGCGCCGCTGGCAATGCCGGTGCAATCGCTGACGCATTTCACCCGCGCCGAACGCCGCGGCTGGGCGGCGCCAGAACGCTCGTATACGCCTTGGGCGGCGCGCCTGTTCGTGTTTGGCGGCGCATTGCTGATGACGCTTTACGCGACCTGGCAAATGTACCGCGTCGTCGAAGTCGGCGCCGTCACCCTGCTCGAATGGGTGCTGGTCGTTTTGTTCGTCGCCAATTTCTCCTGGATCGCCGTCGCCTTCACATCTGGCGTGCTTGGCTTTTTCTGGCTGATGTTCAAGGCGCCTTCGCTGGGGTCGCTGCCGCATGCGCTGAAACTGCGCACCGCCATCGTCATGCCGATCTACAACGAGGCGCCGGCGCGCGTCTTCGCCGCCGTGCAGGCGATTTGCGAGGAAGTCAGCGCGACTGGCCTGGGCGATTATTTCGATTATTTCTTCCTCTCGGACACCACCGATCCCGACATCTGGATCGCCGAGGAGCGCGCCTTGCTGGCGATGCGCCAGCGCTTGCCCGAAGCGCGGATCTACTATCGCCACCGCCGCAAGAACACCAGCCGCAAGGCCGGCAACATCGCGGATTTCGTCACCCGCTGGGGCGGCGCCTACGCGCACATGGTGGTGCTCGACGCCGACAGTCTGATGACCGGCGACACGATCGCGCGCCTCGCCGCCGCGATGGAAGTGGACCGGGATGCCGGCATCATCCAGACCCTGCCGCTCATCATCAATCGCAATACGTTGTTCGCCCGCGTCCAGCAGTTCGCGGCGCGCATCGCCGGGCCCGTCATCGCCGCCGGCCTCAGCGCCTGGATGGGCCGCGACGGCAATTACTGGGGCCATAACGCCATCATCCGCACCCGGGCGTTTGCCGATCACTGCGGTCTGCCCAATCTTCGCGGCAAGCCGCCGTTCGGCGGCCATATCCTCAGCCACGATTTCGTCGAGGCGGCGCTGATCCGGCGCGCCGGCTATGCCGTCTATATGCTGCCGACGCTGAGCGGCTCGTATGAGGAAAGCCCGCCGTCCCTCATCGATCTGGCGGCGCGCGACCGCCGCTGGTGCCAGGGCAATCTGCAACATCTGCGCGTGCTGCCGGCCAAGGGGCTTTTGCTGTCGTCGCGCCAGCATTTCGTCACCGGCATCATGGGCTATCTCGCCTCGCCGCTGTGGATGGCGCAATTGCTCGTCGGCATCATGCTGGTGCTGCAGGCGAGCTACATCCGGCCGGAATATTTCACCAGCGACTTCTCGCTGTTTCCGGCCTGGCCGCGGTTTGACGCGGAGCGTGCGCTCAACCTGTTCATCGTGACGATGAGCGTGCTGATCGCGCCGAAACTGTTTGGCCTGCTGGCGGCGTTGTTCGACAACAAGACGCGTCGCGCCAGCGGCGGCGCGATCCACCTGATCCTCTCCGCGCTGCTTGAAATCGCCCTTTCCGCGCTGCTGGCGCCGATCATGATGCTGATTCAGTCCGGCTCGGTCGTGCAGATCCTTTCGGGCCGAGACACAGGTTGGAATCCGCAGCGGCGCAACGACGGTTCGATCCCGTTCAACAGCATTGTGCGCCGCCATCGCGCCCACATGGCGCTCGGCCTAGTCACCTTGTTCGCCGGCTGGTTGATCTCGCCCTCGCTCGTCTTGTGGATGTCGCCAACGATCGCCGGCCTCATCCTCGCGATTCCCTTGTCCTGGGCGAGCGGTCAATTATGGATCGGCGTAGCCCTGCGCCGGCTTGGCCTGTTGGCGACGCCGGAGGAAACCGCGCCGCCGCCGATCGTCGTCCGTTTCAACAAACTTGCCGAGGAACTCTCGCTCTCGGGCGCTGACGAGGAAGACGGCTTGCGCGTGGTTCATGCCAGCCCGGCGTTTCGCGTCCAACACGAGCAGTTCCTGCCAATCGCATCGCGCCGCAGTCGCGGCGAGATCGATATCGAGGAGGCCGTGGCGACCGCCAAGCTCAATGACGCCCGCACGTTTGAAGAAGTCGCCGCCTGGCTCAAGCCGAAAGAGCGCATGGCGGTGCTGAACGATCGCGCCCTTATCGCGATGCTGGCGCGCCTGCCCGACGAGGAATCGGCTGCCGCGGCGAACAAAACCGCAAGCATCGCCGCTCAGTAAGCCCGCATTCAGCGCGGCGCGTCGCCGCGCCGGTATTCAGCCGTGAGCGCGTCGAGCTTCAGCTTGAGCGCCGGATCGAGTTTGTAGCTCGCGGCGGCCAGCGTATCGTCAAGCTGTCCGGGCCGGCTAGCGCCCAGAAGCGGCGCGGTAATCGCCGGGTTGGCGAGCAGCCACGCGACAGCTAGCGTCGTCATCGGGACGCCCGCGTCGTTGGCGATTCTTTGCAGAGCGGCGACGCTCGCAAACGCCCGCTCGTTCCAGTATCGATTTTGATAGAGGTCGGCGGCGGCGCCAAGCGTGAACCGCGTGCCCGGCGTGGGCGCCGAATTGGGCTTATGCTTGCCGCTGAGCAGCCCCCCGGCGAGCGGGTTGTATGGAATGACGCCGAGCCCCTGCTCCGTCGCCAGCGGCAGCAATTCGCGCTCGATTTCGCGAAACAAAAGGCTGTAGCGCGGCTGGACGGAGACGGGGCGAACGATGCCTTTGACGTCGGCGCGGCCGAGCGCCGTGGCGAGCCGGTAAGAAAGAAAATTCGATACACCGACATAACGCGCCTTGCCGGATTTCACGATTGTATCGAGCGCCTCCAGCGTCTCGTCGAGCGGCGTCGCCGGATCGTCCGAATGCAGCTGATAGAGATCGACATAGTCGGTTTGCAGACGCCGCAGCGAAGCATCGATCGCATCGAGCAGATGCTTGCGCGACGCGCCCTGATCCCAGGCGTTTGGCCCCATCTTGCCAACCGCCTTGGTCGCCAGGATAAACGAATGGCGCTGGCCCTTGAGCCATCGTCCCACAATCTCCTCCGTCCGGCCCGCCGTCGGCAGGGCGCCGCCGACGGGATAGACATCGGCCGTGTCGAAGAAGTTGACGCCGCCCGAGGCCGCTCTGGCCATGATCTCGCGCGACACCGCTTCCTCGGTTTGCAGGCCGAACGTCATCGTGCCGAGCGCGAGGCGCGAAACTTCAAGGCCGGTGCGGCCCAGCCGTGTGGTCGGCATGGTCATGGCAAGCGTCTCCGGGTTGGGGTCGGTCTACCCTCCTCCGCCGGGGATAAGACGGTCAAGCGTGGAGGGCTTTTCATTCCGCCAGCATCGGTCGCGCCAGCATCGACCCGCGTAAGGTGACGAAGCTCAGCAGCAATGCGCCCAGGGCGCAGAGCGCAATCGATGTCACCATCGGCAGCGGCGTGCCGTTGAAGAAAACGCTGACAAGCGCGATCGTCGCCCCGCCCGTCAGCATTTGCAGCGTGCCGCCCAGCGCAGAGGCCATGCCGGCGATCGGGCCGTGCTCGTCGAGCGCCAGCACCATCGCCGAGGGGATGACGAGGCCCAGCGCCGCGTTGCCGCAGAATAGCAGCGGAATGAGTATTTTCAGGCTGTCGGCGCCGGCGGCGAATACGGCGAAGTCGAGCACGGCGAAGAACGCGAAGATCGAAACCGCGGTTTTGACGACGCGCGCCATGCCGAAGCGCCCGCCCAGCGCCGCGGCAAATTGCGAGGCGCCGATGAAGCCGATTGCGTTGATCGAAAACGCAAAACTGAATTGCGTCGGCGTCAGGCCGAAATGGTTGATGTAGATGAACGACGAGCTGGCGAGAAACGTGAAGAAGCTCGACATGCCCAGCCCGCCGATGAACGTCAGGCCGAGAAAACGCGGCGAGCGCAGCAACTGGCCGAACCCGCTGACGAGGCTGGCGACGCTGACGGGGATGCGGTCGCCGGCGAGGCGCGTTTCCGGCAGAAACAACGTCAGCAGAACCAGCGCCACCGCCGCGGCGACTGTCGCCGCGACAAACACGGCGCGCCAGCCGAACGGCACGATCAACGCGCTGCCGGCGAGCGGCGCGAGGATCGGCGAGACGCTCAGCACCAGCATCATCAGCGACATTAGTTTCGCCGCCTCCAGCCCTGTATGGAGATCGCGGATGATCGCGCGGGGAATGACCATCACCGCCGAGCCGCCGATGCCCTGCACAACGCGAAACGCTATGAGCCAACCAATCGAGGTCGCGAGCGAGCAGCCGATCGCGCCGAGCGTGAACAGCGCCAGCCCGAAATACAGCGGCGGCTTGCGCCCCACCATGTCCGACACCGGGCCATAGACAATCTGGCAAACGCCGAATGCCAGAAAGAACGCCATCAGCGTCATCTGCGTCGCCGCCGTTGAAGCGTTGAGGTCGGCGGCAATCGTCGGCAACGCCGGCAGATACATGTCGATCGCGAATGGGCCGATAGCGGAGAGCAGGCCAAGAACGATGGCGTTGCGGGCATAGGTGGTGAGCATCGAGACGGGTCCGGCGTGCGAAAGGAGGTCAAAGGTTGGCGCAGCGCGGCGAGCAGGCCGAGCGTGCACTCTGGTTCGGGTATGAGTTAATTGAAGGGCTTAGGCGCTAAAAACTGGACGTTTTCATCCGCGTGAAGCGAACGATCCCCGGCCCTCTTCTCAGCCGGCGCGGGCCACCAGACGAATCCGCGGGCCCTCGAGGCGTTGATTGGAAGTCTACCAGACGATTGGCGATTCAGGAAGAAAATGTTCCGAATAATTGGACGCGCGCGGCGCTTGCGGTTCCATGGCGAATATCGGCTATGCTGCCGCCGGCCCAGAGACACGGCATAGCAAATCCTGCACAGCACACCGTTCGGCTTGGCTTTGGCTTCGCTGTATCACAAGCCTTGCGCGTCGTGGCGGATCTCGGAATCGCCGACCGCATGGCTGCCGGCGAGCGGAGCGTCGATGACCTGGCGGCAGAGTCGAGCTCTCACGCCGACGCCTTGTACAGGATCATGCGACTGCTCGCCGCTGAGGGCGTGTTTCGCGAGACTTCGGCGCGTTGCTTCGCGCTCACGGAAGTCGGCGCGGCGCTGCGCTCCGACAAGCCTGGCGGACCAAGCGATTTTATCCGGATGCTGAACCGCGAGCCCTATCTCGCCTTCGCCCAGCTCGGCCATTCCGTGCGCACCGGCCTGCCCGCTTTCGACGAGGTGTTTGGAAGGCCCCGGTTTGACTGGCTCGCCGAACATGCGGACGAGGCGGCGCTGTTCCAGCGCGCGATGGTCGCCCTTGGCCAAGGCAGTAACGAGGCCGTCGCCGAGGCCTATGATTTCGCCCAAATTTCCCGAGTTGTCGACGTTGGCGGCGGTCATGGGCAACTCCTGTCAGCCATTCTGGCGCGTAATCCGCATCTCTCCGGCGTGCTATTCGACCTGCCGTCGGGCGTAGCGGCGGCAAAGGCCGGCGTTGGAGGCGCCCTGCCGCGCACCGAATTCGTCGCCGGAAGCTTCTTCGAATCGGTTCCTCCCGGCGCCGACGTCTAGGTGCTGAAGAAAGTCATCCACGACTGGAACGACCAACAGGCGATCGCGATCCTGCGCAGGTGCAGTGACGCGATGACGCCAAAAGGCAGGGTGCTGGTGGCCGAGACGCTCGTTCCCCCCGGCAACGAACCCGATCCGATCAAACTGATCGACGCCAACATGCTTGTGGTGACCGGGGGCTTCGAGCGCAGCGAAGACGAGTATGCGGCGCTATTTGCGGCGGTGGGGCTGCGGCTGGAGCGCGTTATATCGACTTCACAACCGATTTGTATTCTTGAGGCGAGCCGGGCCTGACCGCCACAGCCGCCTACCCCAACTCGCCCAGATACCACGCGATATAGCGCTTCAAATTCAGCTCCATCGGCGCGTAGGGGCCCGGCTCGTAATAGCGCGATTTGACGCCGGCCTGATTGTCCTCGGTGATGCGCTTGTCGGCTTCGCTGGTGACGCGCCAGAGCCAGGTGAGATTGTCGCGATTAAAGTCGACGCCCTCGACGGCGGCGTCGCGCACCAACCAAATGAGTTCCATCGCGCAACTCATCGGCGTGCGCGGCATGAAGCGGTAGATGACGCCGTGATCGGCATAGGCGACGAAGAAGCTCGCCGGACCGAAATGCGTCGAGGTGACGCCGCCGTCGTAATCGCTAAAGCCGCCCATCAACGGCGCGAGCGGCGAGCCATCCTCGCTCGCCGTGCGCACGCCGTCGTAGAGCGCGTAGCGGAATGTCATGATCGGCGCTTCGCCTGATGACGACGCGACGCGATGATCGGTTACGCCGATGTTGACGCCGAGCGCGCAGGTGCGCGCCTCCATCCGCGCGTTCAGGTCGGCGATCTGATCGAGCGGCTGCTCGAGCGCGTGCAGCTTGGAATATTCGCGATGCGACGGCGCGCAATGATAGCATTCGAGATAATTCTCGACCGCGAGTTTCCAGTTGGCGGCGATCGGATAGGTCTGGCGATGCGCCACCTTGGCGCTCGCCCAACCGTACTGGCCGAACGAGGCATGCAGGTTCTTTTCCGCGTGGGTCAGATCGAGCGGCTTTTCGGCGAACGAGATCAGCACGAGGCCTTCGATTTCGCGCAATTGGATTTGCTTGAGGCCGTGCGTCGAAGCATCAAAACCTGAATCCATGGCGCGCGCCGAACGCAGGCTGCCGTCGAGATTGTAGACCCAGGCATGATACGGGCAAACCAAAACCTTGGCGTGCCCCGCCTCTTTCAGACAGACGCGCGAACCGCGGTGACGGCAGACATTCACCAGCGCGCGCAACGCGCCGTCCTGGCCGCGCATGATGATGATCGATTCATCGGCTATTTCGTAGGTGAAAAAATCGCCGGGATTGGGCGCGCTGCTGGCATGTCCCGCACACAGCCATTGGCGCATGAAAATGCGCTCGATGTCGGCGCGGAATATATCCGGATCGGTGTAGAATGGCTGCAACAGCGAATGGCCGACGGGTTGGCGGGCGATCAAGTCGCCGATGTCGGACTGAACGGCGCCGCCGGGTGCGTGAAAATTCAACAAAGCCTCCGTCGGCGTTTTGGCGTGAGGTCTGAAATGCAGACCTGCCTTGTATCTTAGTCCCGACCATCCTGATTCATCAAATGCAGAAGCGGGCAAGGCGCACCGGCCGCGGCGGGCGCGCCTCGCCCCATCATTGCTTCAGGAAAAAACGCACCATGACGCGCGAGGCGTCGAGCCCCACGTTTTGCGTATAGGTGCCGCGCGAATCGCCGCCGAACCAGGCGTGGCCGCCGCCTTCGACAAACCAATGCTCCACGAGCGCGCGGCCGGCGCCATCTTGCAGCACGGTGCGGTTGACGCGCCCGCCGGGGATTTCCCAATCGAGCTCAATCGGCTTGAGCGCCTCGGCGCCGCGCTGGGCCTGATCGAGGATACATTGCGCATTGGCCGGGTGGACCGTCGCGTCGGCGCCGCCGTGGAAGATTATTTTGCGGCGGATGCCGTCGCCGACGACGCGCAACGCCGACTCGCCGATCGCGCCGCCCTTCATCGCGGCGAAGGCCGAGGGCACATCGCTGGCCGCTTTATAGGGAAGGCCGGAGTGGATGCCGACCGCCTCGAAGACATCCGGATAGGTGGCGGCCAGAATCTCCGCCATTGCTCCGCCCGCCGACAGGCCGGCAGCGAAAGTGCGCTCCTCGCCGATGCCGAATTCGGCGCCCAAGCTCTGCGCCAGGCCGGCGAGTTTGGCCGGCTCGCCCGAGCCGCGATTCTGGTGGCGCTTGTCGAACCAGTTCCAGCAGCCCGAAGCGTTGGCGCCGCGCGGCTGGTGGGGATAGGCGACGATCAGGCCGAACTCGTCGGCGAGGGCGTTCATCTGCGTGCCGACAGCGAAATCTTCCGGATTTTGCGTACAACCATGCAGCATCACCAACAACGCAAGATCGCGTTTCGCATGATCGGCGGGGACATAGAGCCGGTAGTTCAGCGCACCCGCCGCGCCGCGATGGTTTCGCGAAGTGAACTTGTCGTCGAGCGCCTCGGGCAGCGCTTTGCCTGGCGCGTCGGCGACTTTAGGAAATAAAGAGCGCCCCGCCCGCAAGGCGCCGATAACCTCGCCTAACGGGCGGCGAGCTCGCGGCGCGGCGGCGCGCCCGGCGCCAGCGCTTGTCGCCGCGCCGCCAGCCAGCGCGTTGCGCAGCAAGGCCGTCGCTTCGGCGAGGTTGGATTTTTTTACCAGGCTGAGGGCGTCGCCCATCACGTCAAGCAGGCGCGATTTCATTGTTTTTTCCTCGATTGTGCGGGTTTAGCCGAGCCGGTCGGCGAGCGCGGATTTGACCTCGGCGGAGGCATGCAGCGCGCCAAGGACGGTAATGGATTCGATCGTCGCCCTGGCGAGATCGGGCGTCACGTCGTCGGCGATCGTCGCCAGGCCGAGGACGCGGATTTTGAGCCGATGGCCCGAGGCCTGGACGGCTTCGAGGTCGCGGCGGGCGAAATTGCGCAGGCCCAATTCCAGCGTCAACCGCGACGCCGACTGCCTGGCGGTATCGGCGTGCGCGGCGATCTGATTGCGGATCGCGGTGCGAATGAAGTCGGAGCGATTGGAATAAAAGCCGTCGCGCACCATCAGATCGATGTGGCCGAGATCGACATAACCGAGATTGATCGTCAGTTTTTCGCTGTCGGGCGGCTTCGCCATTTCGGGTTTCTCCGCGCCATATACCATCTGTGTGGATGGTATATGGATGTTGCGGAGATTGTTACAAGAGCTGCGGCCGACTTTTCAACAGGTCGAGAATTGCGCGACCGCGAACAAAACCTGTGCCTTTGGAAGCGATTCCACAACGCCGCCTCGCGTCTTGTTGACCCGTGTCAAGCCATAAACCGCAGCCAAAAGTTGCCGCGCTCGCCGCTTCTGGTGTAATCCGGTTCCAATTGCCGCTCTCGATTGACAAACAAAGGCGCCGCGCGCGGCGAAGAGGATTGTTTTGAGCGATTCCAAAACCCCGCTGCTGGATCAGATCCGCTTCCCCGCCGACCTGCGCAAGCTGCCCGAGAGCGAGTTGCGCGCGCTGGCCGACCAGTTGCGCGCCGAGACGATCAGCGCGGTTTCTGTCACCGGCGGCCATTTGGGCGCCGGACTTGGCGTCGTCGAGCTGACGGTGGCGCTGCACTATGTTTTCGATACGCCGCGCGATCGAATCATCTGGGACGTCGGCCATCAGGCCTATCCGCACAAAATCCTGACCGGGCGGCGCGATCGCATCCGCACCTTGCGGCAAGCGCGCGGGCTTTCCGGCTTCACCCGGCGCGCCGAGAGCGAATACGATCCGTTCGGCGCGGCGCATTCCTCGACCTCGATTTCCGCCGGGCTCGGCATGGCCGTGGCGCGCGATCTGGCGGGCGGCGACAACAATGTCGTGGCGGTCATCGGCGATGGCGCAATGTCGGCGGGCATGGCCTATGAAGCGATGAACAATGCCGGCGCGCTGCAATCGCGCCTTATCGTCATCCTCAACGACAATGACATGTCGATCGCGCCCCCCACAGGCGCGATGTCGGCCTATCTCGCCCGGCTGGTGTCGAGCCAGACCTATCGCTCGCTGCGCGAGACCGCCAAGCAACTGGCGCGGCGGCTGCCAAAATTCTTCTACAACAAAGCCAAGCTGACCGAGGAATACGGGCGCGGCTTCTGGACCGGCGGCACGTTGTTCGAGGAGCTGGGTTTTTACTATGTCGGGCCGATCGACGGCCACAATCTCGATCATCTGTTGCCGGTGTTGAAGAACATCCGCGACATGCCGAACGGCCCCGTGCTGTTGCATGTCGTCACCAGGAAGGGCAAAGGCTATGCGCCCGCCGAAGCGGCGGACGATAAATATCACGGCGTAAACGCCTTCGATGTCGTCACCGGCGCACAGGCGAAACCCAAGACGAACGCCCCCGCCTACACGAGAGTCTTCGCCGAAAGCCTGATCAAGGAAGCCGAGCGAGACGACAAAATCGTGGCGATCACGGCGGCGATGCCCACCGGCACCGGCCTCGACCAATTCGGCGCGGCTTTCCCGGCGCGGACATTCGACGTCGGCATCGCCGAGCAGCACGCGGTGACTTTCGCGGCGGGTCTCGCCACCGAAGGTTTTAAGCCGTTCTGCGCGATCTATTCGACATTCCTGCAGCGCGGTTACGATCAGGTCGTCCACGATGTCGCGATCCAGAACCTGCCTGTGCGTTTCGCCATCGACCGCGCCGGGCTGGTGGGCGCCGACGGGGCGACGCATGCCGGCGCTTTCGACATCGCCTATCTCGCCTGCCTGCCCAATTTCGTGGTGATGGCGGCGGCGGACGAGGCGGAACTCGTGCATATGGTGGCGACCTGCGCCGCTCACGACACCGGCCCGATCGCCCTGCGATACCCCCGCGGCGAAGGCGTCGGCTGTGAAATGCCCGAACGCGGCGTGACGCTCGCAATCGGCAAGGGCCGCATCCTGCGCGAGGGCTCGCGCATCGCCATACTCTCGCTTGGGACGCGCCTTGCCGAAGCGCTCAAGGCGGCCGAGGATCTTGCCGCACGCGGCCTTTCAACCACCGTCGCGGACGCCCGCTTCGCCAAGCCGCTGGATCGCGAGCTCGTGTTGCGCCTCGCCGAGACCCACGAAGTTCTTATAACGATCGAGGAAGGCTCGATCGGCGGTTTTGGCTCGCATGTGCTGGGGCTGCTTGCCGAAACCGGGATGCTCGACAAGGGCCTGAAAGTGCGGACCATGACTTTGCCTGACGTATTTCAGGACCATGACAAGCCGGACCGGCTCTACGCCGCGGCCGCGCTTGACGCCAAGGGCATTGTCGCGAAAGCGATTGAAGCTCTTGGAGCGATTGGCGAAACCTCCGCAAGCCTGATCGCCTGATCGAGCGTGGTTGAGATGTCCGAAGACAAACCCGCCGCGCCGCCCGCGAAAGGCGATGCGGAGGAACGCCAGCACCGCACGTTCGTCAATCTGGTGGTCGCGGTATTCCTGCTGCTGCTCGCCATCGCCATCATCTGGGTGTTCAAATCGCTCGACGACAATCGCAAGTTGCAGAATTGCCTGAACTCCGGACGCCGGAATTGCGTGGAACTGGAACGGCGGGGGTCGTGAGCCCTTCTGCCCGCCTTGCGCGGCGAAGCGGTTTCCCGCAATTGACTTCGGCGACCCCGCGCCCTTATAAGCGCGCGCGTTGCGGCTTGCCGCAGCCTCAAGATTTGTCCCGGCCCGCGCGAAGCCCAAAAAGGGCGTCGCGGCGGCGCTTGGGCGTTTATACTTTGGCTCAGACCTTGGCAGGTTCGTAACCCTGCTTTGACTCGATCGGTATTTGGAGAATTGACGTGAAGCGGACCTATCAACCGAGCAAACTCGTTCGCAAACGCCGGCATGGCTTTCGCGCGCGCATGGAAACGGTCGGCGGCCGCAGAGTGCTCAACGCGCGCCGGGCGCGCGGACGCAAACGCCTTTCGGCCTGACGACCCGCGTCCGCTTGCCGGTTCGTGTCGCGGCCAGGGCGTTGCCGCCCGGCCCCGAATCGCGGCGCGGAAGGAAATCATGATTGAGACGGACGCCTTGGGCCCTGGCGGGGAGCGCAGTGAAACGACCGCGCGTCCGCCCGGCCGCCTGAAGCAGCGCGCCGATTTCCAGCGGACCGGACGCGGCCGCCGCAGCCACACCCAATCCTTCACGTTGCAATCCTTGCGACGGCCCGAATCGGCGCCGGAGACCGAGGCGCGGTTCGGTCTCACGGTGACGCGCAAGGTCGGCAACGCTGTCGTGCGCAACCGCATCCGCCGCCGTCTGAAAGAAGCGCTTCGCCTCTCATCCGCCCTCGAAACACAGCCAGACCATGATTACGTGCTGGTCGCGCGGATTGAAGCGCTGGCCCGGCCTTTTGATTTGCTGAAGAAAGATTTTGCGCGCGCTTTGAGCGCCGCGCATTCGACGGGCTCGAGGCCCGGCTCCCGCCACAAGCCCAACGACAGAGACGAACGACGATGAAATCAGAGGAAACGCGCAACCTCATCATGGCCATCGTCCTTTCGCTCATCGTGTTGATCGGCTGGAACTACTTCTATGGCGCACCACAATTGCAGCGCGACCATCAGGCGCAGACGCTGCCCAACGGCGCTCCGCCGCTTGCCGGCAACGCCGCCGCGCCGCAGACGGCGCCGCCTGCGGCGGTTGTCGAAAAACCACGCAGCGAAGCTGTCGCCGCGAGCAAGCGCGTGCCGATCGACACTGCCAGCCTCGGCGGTTCGATCAATCTAACCGGCGGCTTGATCGACGACCTGACGCTGAAAGCCTATCGCGAGACCATCGACCCGACGAGCCCCAACATCGTGCTGTTCTCGCCGCAGGGCGGGCCTAACCCGTATTGGGCCGAGACCGGCTTCGTCGCCGAGCCGGGCTCCGCCGCCAAACTGCCGGGACGCAACACGGTGTGGAGCGCCGATGGCGACAAGCTGACGAGCGCCAGCCCGCTGACGCTGACATGGGACAACGGCGCCGGCCTTGTCTTCCAGCGCGTCATTTCGCTCGACGACAAGTTCATGTTCACGGTGAAGGATTCCGTCGCCAATAAGGGCAGCGAGCCCGCTTCGGTTCATCCCTACGCGCTGATCCTGCGCCGCGGCAAGCCGGAAGTGGCGGGCTACGCGGTGCTGCACGAAGGCTTTGTCGGCGTCATCGGCGATGGTTCGGTGCAGGAAATCACCTATCCCAGCATCGAGAAAGAAACGCAGAAGACGCGTGAGCTCAAGGGCGTCGGCGGCTGGCTCGGCTTTACCGACAAATACTGGGCCTCGGCGATCATCCCGGCGCAGGACGCCAACATCGACGCGCGCTTCTCTGCGTCCGGCGCCGCGCAGCCGGAGGATTACCAGACCGACTTCCTCGCCGACTCGCGCGTTGTCGCGCCCGGCGCTTCCACCGAGACGGTTTCACATATCTTTGCCGGCGCGAAGGAAGTCGCGACCATCGACGCATACCAAGCGCAATTCGGCATCAAGAAGTTCGATCTGATGATCGACTGGGGCTGGTTCTATTTCATCACCAAGCCGCTGTTCCGGCTGATGGACATCATCTTCAAATTCACCGGCAATTTCGGCCTCGCGATCCTTTCGGTGACGGTGTTGGTGAAGCTGGCGTTCTTCCCGCTCGCCAATCGCAGCTATATGTCGATGGCGAAGATGAAGAAGGTGCAGCCGCAGATCGCCGCGCTGAAAGAGCTTTACCCCGACGACAAGGCCAAGCAGCAGCAGGCGCAGATGGAGCTGTTTAAGAAGGAAGGCGTCAATCCAGTCGCCGGCTGTCTGCCTATGGTGATCCAGATCCCGGTGTTCTTTGCGCTCTACAAGGTGATTTTCATCACCATCGAAATGCGCCACGCGCCGTTCTTTGGCTGGATTCACGACCTCTCGGCGCCGGACCCGACAAACATTTTCACGCTGTTCGGCCTGATCCCGTGGAACCCGACAGCGCTGCCAATGTTCGGCCATTTCCTCGCGCTCGGCATCTGGCCGCTCATCATGGGCGTCTCGATGTTCTTCCAGATGAAGATGAACCCCGAACCTGCCGATCCCGTCCAAAAGACCATGTTCGCGTGGATGCCGGTGATATTCACCTTCATGCTCGGCACGTTCCCGGTGGGCCTCGTGATCTACTGGACCTGGAACAACACGCTGACGGTGCTCCAGCAGTATTACATCATGAGCAAGGCTGGCGTAAAAGTTGAGCTTTGGGACAATCTGCGGAAGCTGTTTTCGCGAGCGCCCCCGACGTGAGCGACGCGCTCGCGTCGGGGCCCGACGCCCAGGCGATGGAAGCCGGCCGCAAGCTGTTCGCCGGCCCATGCGATTTCTTCTTCGCGGCGGCCAAATCGGATGGCCTGCCGCCGCTCGGACCGCCGGAAATCGCTTTTGCCGGGCGCTCGAATGTCGGCAAGTCCTCGCTCGTCAATGCGCTCACCGGCCGGCTCAGTCTCGCCCGCACTTCCAATACGCCGGGCCGCACGCAAGAGCTTATTTTCTTCAATCTCGGCGACAAGCTGAACCTCGTCGATATGCCGGGCTATGGCTACGCCGCGGTGGCCAAATCCAAGGCGGCCTCTTGGGGCAAGCTGGTGCAGGATTACCTGCGCGGCCGCTCCTCGCTGATGCGCGTCTTTGTGCTGATCGATGGGCGCCACGGCCTGAAGGAAAGCGACCACGAGACGATGAAGCAGCTCGACGCGTCAGCCGTGTCATACGCCGTGATTCTGACCAAGCGCGATGAAGTCAAGCAAGCGGACCAGCAGGCGCGCATCGACGAGACGGTCGCCGCGCTGCGCACGCATCCGGCGGCCTATCCGGAGGTTATCTTCACATCCTCGCGCAACGGCGAAGGCATCGCCGATCTGCGCGGCCATATCGCGCAAATTCTTCGCGAGCGCGAAGCGCGCGACGCCTGATCTGGCAAAGGCGGCCTGATCGTGCTGATCCAGCTCAACTACGCCTTCGCGCCGCGTCTGCCGATCTTCTCAAGGCTTTAGCTCGGCGCGGCGAGGCCGACGCTGGCAAGCGCGTTTCGCTGTTGAAGCCCAATATCCTCCGCCGAAAACCCCTCGATCGCCGCCTCGTACAAGCGATGGAAATTCAGCTCGGCGCCGAGCCGCAAAAACGCGCCGCCAAGGCCGATCGCGGCGCGATCCATGAAGACGAATTCGCGCGGCACCTTCAGCCCGCCGCCCTGCTGTTTCAGCGCCCGCACAACCGCCGCAACCTCACGCCGCCCGTAGTCTCCCGGCTTCACGCCGTCGGCGATAGTGCGCACGCGATCGTCGAGCAGCGGGCCGTAGATGAAGCGCGCCCAGATGTTGAGCGCGGCGATGGTGTGACGCGATAATTTCGCAAATCCCCAGATCTCGTAAGCCGCGACAATGCCCGCCTCGTCGTTGCGCTTGAGCGCCTGATACAGCGCAAGCACGCCGCCGACAAAGCGATTGGGGAAGATGCGCACGCAGCCATAGTCGAACAGATTGACGCCTTCGACCTCGCCGTTCGTGGTGACGACCGAGTAATTGCCCAGATGCGGATCGCCGTGAATCACGCCGTAACGCGAGAACGGCCTCCACCACGCCTCGAACAGCGCCAGCGCGATGCGATTGCGCTGCTCCTGCGGCGCATTCTCGAATTGCACGAGCGGGGCGCCCGCCATCCACTGCATCGTCAACAGGCGCTTTGTCGTCAGCTCCGCGTGGATTTTTGGAATGCGCACGAGCGGCCGGTCGGCGAGCATATTGGCATACAGCCGCGCCACCTTGGCTTCGCGCTCATAGTCGAGTTCCTCGCGAACGCGGGCGCCGATTTCGAGCGCGATGTCGCGCGTGTCGACCGCCGGGCGCATGCGCCGGTGCAGCGCGAACAGCACGTCGAGCTGCGAAAGGTCGGTTTCCACAGCCGACGCCATATCGGGATATTGCAGCTTGCAGGCCAGCGCCTCGCCGTCGAGGCTGGCGGCGCGATGCACCTGGCCGAGGGAGGCGGCGGCGACCGGAGCCGCGTCAAACTCCTTGAAGCGCGCACGCCATTCGGGGCCAAGCTCCGCCTGCATGCGCCGGCGCACGAAGCTCGCGCCCATCGGCGGCGCCTGCGACTGCAACGTCATCAATTGTTCGGCATAGCCGGGCGGCAGCGCTTCTGGGATGGTCGCCAGCAATTGCGCGACCTTCATCAGCGGGCCCTTCAGCGAGCCCAGAGCATTGGTTAACGAGCGTGCGTTGGCGCTTGCGTCGCCGCCCATCAGCCGGTTAGCGGCGACCCGCGCGACAAAGCCGCCGGCATTGGCCCCCACCCGGGCATAGCGCCCGGCTCGGGCCGAAAATCGGTTGGCCTCTGTATCGTCGGTCAATGCGATGCCGTTCGTTGATTGGCTGGATTCATTGGAATTTAACCGTTGTTCTCGACACTAGCGTTTTTGCAAGCGTGGGCAACGGCCAAAGGGTCGCAGCCGCGAGGCGCTGACAAACAATCAATTGCGATGAACCGAATTCTTACCCTTGTGGTGGGAGAAGGCCATGGCGGAAGTACAAAATCGCACGGCGCAGCGGCATCGCTGCTGGCTCAAGGCGCTCTTCGTGTTCAACGAAGGGCGCTCGACGCTTGACGCCATTGTGCGCAATCTCTCGGAAAGCGGCGCGCTGCTCGAGTGCGAACAGATGCAGTTGCTGCCGCAGGAATTCGATCTGATCATCACGAAATCCGACGGCGAGCTGTTGAAACATCGAGCGCACCAGGTCTGGCGGCTTCAAGGCGCGGTCGGCGTCAAATTCATCGACGATTCCCTCGACGGACCGCGTTCGCCTTCATCAATGCCGCGCGCGAGCTAGGCAATGTCAGTCAAGGCGGCAAGCAATCGGTCGCGCGCCTGCGTCAATCCCTTGTAGGCCAGCTGTTCCGAGTTGAGCCCCGCAAGCTGCCGCTGCAACGCCGTGGCAAGCGCGCTACAATTCGGGTGACGCGAAAGCGCCGCGATCGGATCGGCGAAGAGCCGCACTGTGAACAGGATATCTCCCGATCGAGGCAAACGGCGCAGCGTCTGGCGCTCGACGCGAATGTGAGCGGTCTCGCGCATGTCGGCATCGGCGGGAAAGCGCGCGTGCGGGTCCTCGTGCGATTGCGCATGGCGCAGACGCGCATCGCCATAAATCGACCAATTGAAGCGCTCGACCGGTTGATCGGGCGCCAGATTGTCGAAGATGCGGGCGATCATTTCGCTCATGCGGCCAGCGAGGCCCGGCACCGGCGCATGGATCGCCTCCATCGCGCGCCCGATCTTTTCGCTCAACCGCCATGACGAGGGAAAGCACAGCGAACCGGCGACGAGCCGCCAGCCTGCGGCGCTACGTTGCATCAACAGCAAGTCTTCCTGCACCATGCGCGAGGCGATCAGCAACGGCGGCTCGCCCTCCAGCGCGACGCGCCGGTTGGTGGGGGCAATGTACATGGCGACGGCTTCACGGCGAAAGATGTCGGGAAATCGCCGAGGCAAATGCGCCGCGAGCAATTCGAGAACCTCGCCCTGCCCCGCCGCGCTCTCTCCCAGCGCGCCGAAGGCGGATGCGAATTCGTTGGCGAGGATGGCCTGCTTAAGCGCGAGTTGCTCGGCCAGCAGCTCGTCAACCTCGATCCAGTTGGCAAGATCGAGCGGCGTCAGGCCGATCGAAAAAGGCGGCTTACCGGAGGCGTAGGGGGCGTGGGCGAAGGGGGGCATGGAATCCTTTCGGTACGACCCGAACCGCCGTCTTGCCCGGACTTGTTCCACGACTGTCCGGTTCATGTCATTGCCAAGTTTAGTTGGAGTTGTCGAGAGTCGAAGGGCGGGGGCGGAG
>JAYUFK010000136.1:0-2001 GCA_043739325.1 Methylocapsa sp.
CCACCCTTGCGAGGCGAATCTCGACATTATTGCAAGTTCAAATACTTGGGTTTGGCTGGGGGACCTGGATTCGAACCAAGATTGACGGAGTCAGAGTCCGCAGTTCTACCGTTGAACTATCCCCCAAGCGCCGAACCGGCCCCAGGATCGATTGCGCCCGGTAAATAGCGAAGGCGCGGGCGGGGCGCAAGGCCTTAAAGCGGCCCAGCGGGATAGGGCCTTGCGCACAACGGCCAAGCCGCCATAAAGCTTTGCGGGCCCAGACCCCCTTATGCGGGCTTCGGGACCAGAAATTTGCCAGCCAGGGGGGCGCCGCATGTCGCAGAAGATTCTCGTTGCGCAGGGGGGCGGCCCGACCGCCGTCATTAACCAGTCGATGGTCGGCGTGGCGCTTGAGGCGCGCAAGTTCGCGCAGGTCTCGCACGTCTATGGCGCCGCCCACGGCGTGCGCGGCATCGTCAACGAGGATTTCGTCGATCTGTCGCAGGAGACCACGGCTAACCTCGAGGCGGTCGCGGCAACGCCCTCGTCGGCGCTGGGTTCGACGCGCGACAAGCCCGACCTCAAATATTGCCAGGACATTCTCAAGGTCCTGAAGGCCCACGACATCAGCAATTTCTTCTATATCGGCGGCAACGATTCCTCCGACACCGTGCGCATCGTCGCCGACGAAGCGCGCAAGTCCGGCCACAAGCTGCGCTCGATCCACATCCCCAAGACGATCGACAACGATCTCGTCGGCTTCGATCATACGCCGGGTTTTCCCTCCGCGGCGCGGTTCGTGACGCAGGCGTTCATGGGCGTCAACCTCGACAATGCGGCGCTGAAAGGCGTCTATTGCGCGGTCATCATGGGCCGTCACGCCGGGTTCCTGACGGCGGCCTCGGCGCTGGCGCGCAAATTTCCGGGCGATGGGCCGCATCTGATTTACTTGCCGGAGCGCACGTTCGTCATCGACAAGTTCCTCGCCGATGTGAAGGCGGCCTACGACAAGCATGGCCGCTGCATCATCGCCGTATCCGAGGGCATTCACGACGAAGCGGGCGCCGCGATCATCACCAAGCTCGCCAGCACCGTGGAAAAGGACGCGCACGGCAATGTGCAGCTTTCCGGCACCGGTGCACTGGCGGACCTGCTTTGCGAGGAAGTCAAGAACAAGCTCGGTATCACGCGCGTGCGCGGCGACACGTTCGGCTATCTCCAGCGTTCGTTCGCCGGCTGCGTCAGCGATGTCGACCAGCGCGAAGCGCGCGAGGTCGGCGAGAAGGCGGTGCAATACGCGATGTTCGGCCACAGCGATGGCTCGGTGGCGATCAAGCGCACCGGCGACTATTGCGTTGATTATCCGCTCATTACGCTTGAGACGGTGGCGGGCAAGACCCGGGTGATGGAGGACAAGCTCATCGCCAAGGCCGGCAACGATGTCACCGCCGCGTTCCACGAATACCTGCGCCCGCTGCTGGGATCGGGCTTGCCGGAAGTGGCGCGCCTACGCATGACCAAGGTCGCCAAGGCATCGAAGAAATAGCAACCGCTGCGTTGACGTGCATGGCGCTGGCGGCGCGCAAGCGCCGCTCCGCGCGCGACATCGGCGGCTGACAATTGTCGTCGCGCGCCGCCGGGCGCGTGTCGTCCTTATCGGTGGCCCCGCGTTGGCCAACACGCCAGCGGTTTTGCGTCGTCGATTCCATGATTTCAATGCGTTGCGATGCCATTTTCCGCCGTGCTGCAAATTTGCGTGCCCCGTTAGTTTCTTGTTCGGATCCGTGTGCGTTTCTAGAGTCGTTTGAGTTCGACTGGAATCGTCGTCATGGCCGGGCTTGTCCCGGCTATCCACGCGGTTCGAAAAGCACCCTGCTACCCAACTTAAGTTGCTCGGCACGGCGTGGATACCCGGGACAAGCCCACGACTGTCCGGTTCATGTCATTGCCAAGTTTAGTTGGAGTTGTCGAGAGTCGAAGGGCGGGGGCGGAGCGTTTTGGCGCAGGCGATAGACGTCT
>JAYUFK010000137.1:0-1999 GCA_043739325.1 Methylocapsa sp.
CCACAGGTCGCGATCCTGGCGGTTGGCAGCACAATCCGCCGGCAGGTGTGGAACGGGGGCGACCCGCAATGGCGGCCTATCGCCGAATTTTCGCTCACGTGCGATCACCGCGCGCTCGATGGCGCGGCGGGCGCAGCGTTCTTGAAGAGCCTCAAGACGAAGCTCGAAATTGGGACACGCGCCTGACAGGCGCGAACGGATCCTCGTGGCGGCCTTGCCAAGAGGTATTGTGAAAGTAAACCGGAGGAAATGACCATGAACAGGACTATCAAGTTGAGTTACAAGGCTTCGCTGCTTGGCGCCGTCGCTCTCTCGGGCGTGGGCTTTGCGACCGGCGCTTTGGCCGCAGGCAAAACGATCGCCGTCGCCGTCGCCGACCAGAAGTCGCTCTTCTATGTCGCGGCGGTTGCCGGCATGAAGGACGAAGCCGCTAAGCAGGGCGTCGAGCTGAGGATCGTGTCCGCCGACAACAATTCGGGTCAGCAAATCAAGCAAGTCCAGGACCTGTTGGTACAGAATCCCGGCGCGCTGATCTTCATCTCGCAGGATTCGACGGCTGCGGCTGCTGGCGTCAAAGCGGCGAACCAGGCGAACGTTCCTGTCATCGCAGTTGACGAGAAGCCCGAGTCGGGCCAAGGCAAGCTCGCCACCTACATCGCAACCGACAGTGTCAAGGCTGCGCGCGAGTTGTGCAGCTGGCAGTTCGACCAGATCGGTAAGAAGGGCAACATCGCTATTCTGCACGGCGTGTCCGGCGCAACCGCCGAGGCCCAACGCACCCAGGGCTGCCAGGAAGCGCTGAAGAACTATCCCGACATCAAGGTTGTCGCCGAGCAGACCGCCAACTGGGACGAGACCGAGGCGTTCAAGGCCACGCAGAACATTCTGACCGCGAACCCGGATCTGAAAGCGGTCTTTGGCGAGAGCGACGCCATGGCCATTGGCGCTGCTAAGGCTGCCAAGAAAGCGGGCCGCAACGGTCTGGTGTTCACCGGCATTGACGGCTTCCCGACGATGTTCACGGCGATCCGTCAGGGCCTCGTGCAGGGCTCGAAGGCTCAGAGCCCCTACGGCATGGGCGTGCTTGCCGTGCAGAACGCGGTCGACATCATGAACGGCAAGACCGTTCCAGAAGTGCAGCTGCGCGATGCAACCTTGATCACCAAGGACAACGTCGACAAGGAAGACGTGACCAAATATTACGGTCCGACCGCCAAGGACATGCAGTAACGACAAAGCGGCTCGAGCTTTCAAGGCTCGAGCCGCCAACGCCTCAACGCGAGGGGTAGGCGTCACCATGTCTGCATCAGAACTATCTGGGCTGGTCTGCAACAATCTGACCAAGCGCTTTGGCGCCCTCGCGGTGCTGAAATCGGTCAGCGTTTGCGTGCGCCCCGGTACCGTCGTCGGAATGATCGGCGAGAACGGCGCCGGCAAGTCCACCCTCAACAATATCATCGCGGGCGTCATCCCGCCGAGCGAAGGCGACATGACGATCGACGGCGCGCCCTATGCGCCGGCCTCGCCATTCGAGGCCATGCAGCGCGGCGTCGCACTCATCCACCAGGAAATCCGCCTGCTGCCGGGTCTTTCGGTTGCCGAGAATATGTTTCTCGGCCGCTATCCGATGCGTGGCGGCCGCATCGACCAGAACCGCATGGCCGAAGAAGCGAAGGCGGCGCTCGATACCCTGGGCGTTCAGGCCGACCCCCGGCGGCCGGTCCGTGGGCTTTCCATGGCGGTACAGCAAGGCATCGAGATCGCCAAGGCGATCCTGCGTAAGCCGCGTTTTCTCATTTTCGACGAGCCGACGGCCTCTCTCGGGGAAACCGAGGCTCAGTTGATCCTCGAACAAATCCGCCGGCTGAAGGCGCAAGGCGCCGGCGTCATCTATGTGTCGCACCGGCTCCACGAAGTGCAGGCGATCGCCGACAGCCTGATTTGCCTGCGCGACGGCGAGCAGGTGGCGAATTGGGAGCGGAGCCCGTTCGTGCAACAA
>JAYUFK010000138.1:0-5561 GCA_043739325.1 Methylocapsa sp.
GGCACAACCCCCGGGGATCCCCACGCCGCACAAAAGCCAGCAGCGCCGCAAGGCCGATCGCGCAATCGGCTTCACTGATCGACTCGGCCGGATTGTGGCTGATGCCGCCTTTGCAGCGCAGGAACAGCATGCCTGCGGGGCAAAGCTGACCCATGATCATCGTATCGTGCCCGGCGCCCGAAGGCAGCAGGCGCGCGGGCTGGCCGATACGCTCGACCGCGGCCTTCAGGCCAGCGACGATTTTCGGGTCGCAGACATAGGCGCCCGCGTCATGGGTCTGCGTCAGCTTGAGCGTCACGTTGCGCTCCCTGGCGATAGCGTCGAGACGTTTGGAAATGTCCGCGACGGCGCGAAGGCGGCGCTCGTCGCGCGGCGCGCGGATGTCGATGCTGAAGCGCGCGACGCCGGGGATCACGTTGACCGCGCCCGGTTCGATATCGATACGCCCGACCGTGGCGACGAGATCGCCCTCGCCGCGCGCACGTTGCTCGATCGCCAGGATCATTTCGGCGGCCGCCGTCAGCGCATCCTGGCGCAGGTTCATCGGCACCGCGCCCGAGTGCCCGGCGAGGCCGCGCACTTCGGCGGAAAAGCGCGTCGCGCCGTTGATCGCGGTCACGACGCCAATCGGCAGGCCTTCAGCCTCAAGCACGGGTCCCTGCTCGATATGCATTTCGACGAAGGCCGCGACGCCGCGGGCGCGTTGCGCGACGACGGCCTCGGGATTGCAGCCAAATTCGTTGAGCGCCTCGCGCATCGCGATGCCGTCAGCGTCGCGCTGGTCGAGCGTGTCCGGGGCGAACAATCCGGCGAGGGCGCGCGAGCCTGTCAACGTCGTGGGAAAGCGCACGCCTTCCTCGTCGCCGAACGCGACGATTTCGATCGCCACGTCGAGGCGCTCGTCGTTGCCGGCGAGTTCTTCAACGACCGCCAAGGCCGCCAGGGCGCCAAGATTGCCGTCGTAACGCCCGGCGTCGCGCACAGTGTCGATATGCGACCCGATCATCAGCGCCGCCGCGTTGGGCAGTTTGCCCTCGTAGCGGGCCCGGACGTTGCCCGAGGCATCGACGCGCGCCGACAGCCCGCACTCCGCGCACCACGCGATGTACTGATGTACGGCGTCGCGATGCGCTTTGGAGAGATAGAGCCTGGTCAGCTTGCCCGCTTCGTCGCTAAAGCGCGCGAAGGCGTCGAGACGCGCCATCAAGCGTGCGGCGGGCGTCGCCGCATTGTCTTTCATTTCGAACGCGTTCATTTCTGCGCGACCCGATCGCCCGCCAGCCACCGCGCCAGAATCGCGCGCTCGTCCGCCGTCATTTCCGTGAGATTGTTGGGCGGCATCGCATGCGTCAGGACCGCCTGCACGCGAATTGCAGGAGCCGCGGCCGCGATATGCTCGGGCGTATCGAGCAGCACGCCCTTGGGCGCCTCGCCGATGCCCTCATACGCTGGCTCCGACGCATGGCACATCGAGCAACGGGTTGAGATGACGTTGACGACTTCGACCGGCGGCTGCGGCAGCGCAACCGACGCGGATTTTTCCGGCGGCAACGGGCCAAGCCCCAGCGCCGGGCGCATCCCCGGGGAGGCCGCCATCGCCACCCAGAACGCCAGCCAGATTGCAATCATCGCGACAAACCAAGCCCACCACGGCGCCTTGTCGTGATCGCCATGCCACATATTGTAAAAATAGCGCACCAGCGCCCCGGCGACGATGACCAGCGTGACGATGGCGGGGATGACGCTCGCGTTGGCGAACGTGACCGGATAATGGCTCGACAGCATCATGAACAGCACGGGCAGCGTGATGTAATTGTTATGCGTCGAACGCTGTTTCGAGGAATTGACCCAAGCGGGGTCCGGCGTCTTGCCGGCGATCAGGGCGGCAACGGATTTGCGCTGATTGGGCATGATGATGAAGAAAACGTTCGCCGTCATCATCGTCGCCATCAACGCGCCGGTATGGATCAACGCGCCGCGCCCGGAAAACATCAGTGTGAATACGTAGCTCGTCAGCACGACATAGCCAAAGCCGACCAGCGCCAGCAATGAATCGCTTTTCGCGATAGGCGACTTGCACAGCAGGTCGTAAACGATCCAGCCCAGCGCTAGCGCCGCGATGCCCGCCAGCGCCGCTTGCCATGGGGTCAGGGCGAGAACGGCGGGATCGATGAGGAAGAACGTCGACTGGCCGTAATAGACCCAGCACAGCAGGCTGAAACCGGAAATCCACGTCCAGTAGGATTGCCATTTGTGCCAAGTCAGATGGTCCGGCATTACGGCGGGCGCCAGCGTGTATTTGCTCATCTGGTAGAAGCCGCCGCCATGTACCTGCCAGGCGATGCCGTAAACGCCGGGCTCCATCTTGCTTTCCCTGCGCAAGGTGGCGTCGAGATGCATGAACATGAACGACGATCCGATCCAGGCGATCGCGGCGGTCACATGCAGCCAGCGCAGCAGCATCGAGCCCCATTCGAGCAAGTAGGGCAAATACGCCGACATCATTTCCCTCCGCATGCGTCCCGGCCCCGCTCGCCGCGCGGCTAGTCAGCGACAATATCGAGGAGACTTGACCTTGCCCACTAAAGTTCTCAGGAATATCTTTCGAAAAAATCGGGAAATCCCCGCTGATGATTTCTCTCGAAAACGTCCAGATTTTCCTGCGCGCCGTGGAGACGGGATCGTTTTCCGCCGCCGGCCGGATGTTGCGCCTGTCGCCGTCCGTGGTCAGCTATCGCATCCAGTTGCTCGAGGAGACGCTCGGCAGCCGGCTTTTGACGCGCACGACGCGCTCGATGCACCTGACCGAGGCAGGCCGGGTGTTCTTCGACCATTGCCGCGAAATCATCGATGTCGTCGAGCGCGCCGAGGCGAGCGTTTCGCTATCGGGCGATGGCGCTCCGCGCGGCAATCTGCGGGTTACAGCGCCGCTGGGGCTTGGCCGGCGCGTGATTGCGCCGATGCTGGCGCGCTACCGCGCCGCGCAGCCGCAGACCGACGTGCGGCTGCGCCTGTCCGACCATTTGCTGGACCTCGTGCAGGAAGGCGTCGATCTGGCGATCCGCCTGGCGCGGATGGAGGATTCGAGTTTTACCCTGCGCAAGATCGCTGACCTACGCCGCGTGCTGTGCGCCTCGCCCGCCTATCTCGACAAGCGCGGCGCGCCGCAAACGCCGCACGACCTCACCGATCACGATTGCCTGCTGCTGCGTTTCCCCGGCTCGCAGCAATTTCGCTGGACGCTCGACTATCGCGGCGAATCGATCACCATGCCGATCGCCGGACCTGTTGACGTGGACGACGGCGACGTGTTGACGCAATGGGCGATCGACGGTCTCGGCATCGTGCTCAAACCGCTGTTCGAAATCGCCCATCTCATTGCCGACGGCCGCCTCGTCGAAGTGCTGCCCGACGCGCCACCCAAGCCTGTGACGCTCGGCATCCTCTATCCCTCGCGCAAGATGCTGCCGCCAAGGACCAAGAGCTTTATCGATCTGGCGAGCGAGGCGCTGAAGAAGCATGTAGCGACGCAACTGGCGCTGCTGGAGGGGAAGGGCGCGACTCAAACGGCGACGGCGCCGACCTGAACCGCCCGCCGGACGCCGCACCTCGCGCGTCCGGCGGGAACCCCGCTTCTTGACCGATCGTGCCTCGCTCAGTTCGTCGCTCCGGCCAGCCACGCGGCGCATTGCGAACCCAGTTCGGCGCCGGCGCGCTTCTCGTATTCCGCCGAATCCGCTGGCGTCAGCGTGTCCTTCCAGCGTCCATTCGTCCCCTTGTGGATGAATGTTTTCGCTCCGCCTTCCCACATCGCGCCGCCTAACGGAGCAACCTTCTCCGCATGGGCTTTCATATAGTCAAAACTGCTATGCTCGACGATTTTCGCCAACGTCTTGTCGTCGACCGCGATGTCGAGAAATTTGGCGATCGAACGGATCGAGCCTTCGAGATCGCGCTTCATGTCGTTGAAATGCACGAGCTTCACATTCGGCAAGTCGCGCACCGCCCACCACGAGCGAATGTTCTCCCAATACGGCCAGAACGGGAATCCATCGCCTTCGAACCACTGGCGATAATACTCATGGATCGAAGCCGGCGGCGGCTCGATCGGCGGCCCCACCCGGCCCGGCGTGTTGTTCAGAGCGCCATACCAATGCTCATTCGCGTTGGCGTGGTGGTTGTACATGCTCCAGATCGCGTCGCGCCCGTCACGCCCGATATAAAGATATTTTGCCTTCGGGGAAAACACCAGCGCATCGACTGGCAGATGGGTTTTAACGAAACGCCGGTGGGTTTGCGCCTCTACCCCCGCGAGAGCCTCCGGCGGCATGATGCGCAAATCGATCCACGGCGACAGATGCGAAGTGTCGACATCCTCGGCGCCATTGAACACCAGTTGCGCAACAATTTGCTGCATCCAGGTTGTGCCCGACTTGGCATAGGTGGCGATGATAATATCGTCGTCGCGGAACTTGAAATTGTCCCACGCCGTCGAATTCATGTGGTGATTGTGAATGTCGCGGCTCTTTTTTGGCCAGGATTGTATATTTTCCATGGTTACTCCCCTCCCTCGACGGAAATACTTGCGGCGAACCGGCGATAACCACGCCGCGCGAGTTTTCCGTGACCGGATAAGCATATTGAGCAGCCGGCGGAAAGTCGAGTTTGGTTGAGGCGGAGCGCAACCCGGCAATACTTCATGCGGGGGTCGATAGGCTCGCGGCGTTCTTCGATGAGCAGAAAGACTTGCTGAGCGGGCGCCAAGCACCGAGTTGATCCGAGTGCAGCGAACTTGTTTGTGCAGCCTGTTCGCAATTTCGATTCTTCCTCCGGCGTGGCTGGATGCGACGGGCGTGGTAATACACGCGCCATGACCGCGATTACCCCGAAGCAGCTTATCGACTGGGCTACAAGCCCGGCGCCCGGTTTCCTCTAGCGGTTGCGGCGGCGAACGCGGCTGTCGCGCGCGGCAAGAGCGACGATCAAATGATGGCGGAGCAAACTGTCGGAATCGATGCGCGTTTCTTTTGCGGCGTGACCGACGTTTCGGAACTTCCCGGCGCCTACAAGAACGCCGCCAGCATGCGCGCGCAGATCGCTCAATTCGGCCTCGCCGAAATTGTCGATACGATCGAGCCCTACGGCTCGATCATGGCGAGCGACTGGCAACGCGACGCGCCATGGCGGAAGAAGAAAGACGAACAGGCCAAGCCAGAGTGAAATTTTCTGTTCGCGAACGATGATTGCTTCAGCGTAGCATCGTTCCCGCTGCCGCAATTTCGGCGAACCGTCCGCCGTTGATCTGCCATTACCGGCGGAGCGCCTAGAGCGGTTTGCGTTTGTTTCGAACCGCGTCTTGCCCGGGCTTGTCCCGGGCATCTCAAGGCGATTGCGTAGCAATCGTCCGTCAGCCGTACCGAGCAATTTCAGTTGGTTAGCAGGGTGCCTGGCCGCACCGCGTGGATGGCCGGGACAAGCCCACGACTGTCCGGTACGTGTTTTGCTTGCTGCGGCGCACGACATTGATTCTACTCGTTTCCAGAGTTTTGCGACTCAACTGG
>JAYUFK010000139.1:0-15152 GCA_043739325.1 Methylocapsa sp.
GTAGGACCACCAGACCCGCCGCTAAGTCCTTGATTTCGATGGTGGGCGCACAAGGGCTCGAACCTTGGACCCGCTGATTAAGAGTCAGCTGCTCTACCAACTGAGCTATGCGCCCATCGAAAATTCGCGGGGCCGGGGCTACGCGAAGCCCGGCATGTAGCAAAGGGAGCAAGGCCTGTCCAGCGGCGATTTTGGGGAGTGCGATACCCTTTTCCTGGGCGGGAGAAGCTGGCCGCGCAGCGGTCGGAGGGCTCTTTCACTCCCGGGCGTTGCGCGCCCTCACCCCGGCCCTCTCCCGCGCGCGGGAGAGGGGGCTTTCGACTTTAGTTCTTCGCCTTGTCCACCAGCTTGTTCTTGCCGATCCAGGGCATCATGGCGCGCAGTTTCTCGCCGACGGCCTCGATCTGGTGGGCGTTGTTCTTGGCGCGGGTGGCCTTGAACGAGGTCTGGTTGACCTTGTTCTCCAGCATCCAGTCGCGGGTGAATTTGCCCGACTGGATGTCGGTCAGCACGCGCTTCATCTCGGCCTTGGTCTCCGACGTCACGATGCGCGGGCCGGTGACGTATTCGCCGTATTCGGCGGTGTTGGAGATAGAGTAATTCATGTTGGCGATGCCGCCTTCATAGATCAGGTCGACGATCAGTTTCACTTCATGCAAGCACTCGAAATAGGCCATTTCCGGGGCGTAGCCGGCTTCGACCAGGGTTTCGAAACCGCCGCGGATCAGTTCGACCAGGCCGCCGCACAGCACGACCTGCTCGCCGAACAGATCGGTCTCGCATTCCTCGCGAAAAGTCGTTTCGATGATGCCGGCGCGCCCGCCGCCGATGGCGCTGGCGTAGGACAGGCCAAGATCATGCGCGTTGCCGCTCGCATCCTGGTGGATTGCGATGAGGCAGGGCACGCCGCCGCCCTTGAGATATTCGCCGCGCACGGTGTGGCCGGGGCCCTTGGGGGCGACCATCAGCACGTCGATGTCCTTGCGCGGCTCGATCAGGTTGAAGTGGACGTTGAGGCCATGCGCGAACAGCAGGGCGGCGCCCTTTTTCATGTTGGGGGCGAGGTCGGCATTATAAATGTCGGCCTGCAACTCGTCCGGCGTTAGCATCATCACGACATCGGCCCATTTGGCGGCGGCGGCGGCGTCCATCACCTTGACGCCTTCGGCTTCGGCCTTCTTGGCCGAGGCGGAGCCGGGGCGCAGGGCGACGGCGAGGTTCTTCACGCCGCTATCGCGCATGTTGAGCACATGCGCGTGCCCCTGGCTGCCATAGCCGACGACGGCGACCTTCTTGCCCTTGACGAGGTTAAGGTCGGCATCCCGATCGTAATAGACGCGCATTTTGGTTTCCTGGCTGGCGTTTGCGACGCTTCTGGAGTTGAGAAACATTTCGGGCCCGAAGCCGCCGGGCCGAGGGAAGGCTTTCTAGTGAAAGCCGGGGCAGGGGGCAAGCGGGCGATAAGGGCGACGGAATTTCGGGGCATGCAGCGCTCAAAGCCGTCGCAAGGTTTGCGCCTCGCGCTTTCGGCCTTATGCTGAGGCGATTGAAATGGACCGAGGTGCCGTCTTGTTGACCAATTTTTCCCGTCTTCGCGCGTTTGCCGCGGCTGTCGTTCTGGGGCTCGCCGTTTCGGCCTGCGGTTATAACACCATTCCAACGCTGCAGGAGGCCGCCAAGGCGCAGTGGTCCGAAGTCGAGAACCAGTACCAGCGCCGCTCCGACCTCATCCCCAATCTCGTCTCCACCGTGCAGGGCTACGCCAAGCAGGAAAAAGACGTGCTGACAGCGGTGACGGAAGCCCGCGCCAAGGCGACTTCGATCCATGTCGACGCCTCGCAGCTCACCGATCCCGAGAAGGTCAAGCAGATGCAAGACGCCCAGACGGCGCTTTCGGGCGCGTTGGGCCGGCTTCTCGCGGTCAGTGAAAACTACCCGGACCTCAAGTCGAACGCCAACTTCCTGGCGCTGCAGGCGCAGCTCGAGGGCACGGAGAACCGCATCGCCGTGGCGCGTCGCGATTACATCGGCGCGGTGCAGGCCTACAATACGGCGCTGCGCACATTCCCGACCGTTATCTGGGCGTCGACGGCGTTCAGCGGCAGCAAGCCGCTGGTTGAATTCACCGCCGATCCGGGATCGCAGGCGGCTCCGAAGGTGAAATTCTGAGCATGATTCGCGCGGCGCGTTTGCTTGTCCCGCTGCTGGCGCTGCTGCTGGCGGCAACCTGGTCGTTCGCGGCGGGGCCAAATTTCCCCGCCCTGAGCGGTCGCGTCGTCGACGCCGCCAATATCCTGTCGGCGGATCAGCGCGGCGCCATGGAAGCCAAGCTGGCGACGCTGGAGAGCAAGTCCGGCATCCAGCTCGTCGTCGCGAGTGTTGCCTCGCTCGAAGGGCAGGATATCGCGCCCTACGCCAACGCGTTGTTTCGCACGTGGAAGCTGGGCGAGACCAAGAAGAACAACGGCGCCTTGCTGCTTATCGCGCCGAACGAGCATCGCGTGCGCATCGAAGTCGGCTACGGCCTCGAGGGCACGCTGACCGACGCGACTTCGCAGGTGATCATCGCCAACGCGATCGCGCCGCGGTTCAAGGCGGGCGATTTCAATGGCGGCGTGACGCGCGGCGTCGATGACATCATCGCGGTTCTGACAACCGATTCCGCCGACTGGCAAAAGCGCCCGGATATCCGCGCCGAAAATAACGCCACGACGATCAACTCGATCGTGCCGCTGCTGTTCCTGGCGATCTTCCTCTTCATCTTTGTCGTCAACGTGCGCCGCTTCGGCCTCGCCAATGTTATTCTCATGTCGATCGCCAGCAGCGGCGGGCGCGGCTCATTCGGCGGCGGGTCGTTTTCCGGCGGTTCTTCGAGCGGCGGCTTTTCCGGCGGCGGCGGATCGTCGGGCGGCGGCGGCGCCTCGGGGAGTTGGTGATGCCGATCGATCCGGAAGAATCAACGCGCGTCGAGGCTGCGCTGGCTGCGGTGCAGGCGCGCACCAGCAGCCAGATTGTTTGCGTCCGGGCGCGCGCTTCGTCGAGCTATGAGATGATGCCGCTGGTGTGGAGCATATTACTCGGGCTCGCGAGTCCGTGGCCGCTGCTGCTGTTCACGCATCTTTCCGCCGAGCGGATCTTTCTGGCGCAGCTTGCGATCTTTCTCGTCGCGCTGGTGATTCTGTCGCTAACGCCTTTAGGCACAATGCTGACGTCGCGCTCGGTGCGGCGCGGCAACGCGCATCGCGCCGCCCTGGGACAATTCATGATCCGCGGCCTGTCGCACAGCGCGGCGCGCAACAACATCCTGATCTTCGTTTCGATGGCGGAACATTACGGCCGCATTGTCGCGGACGATGGCGCCGCGGCGGCGATCAGCCAAAGCCAATGGCAGGATGTCGTCGACAAAATGCTGGCGGACGTAAAGAGCGGCAATGTCGATGATGCGCTGATCGCGGCGGCTTCGCGCTGCGCCGATTTGCTGGCGCCGAAATTTCCGCCCGGGCAAGCCGAAGCGCAAAAACAGGCACGGCGCCACTTCCACGTCGTCTGAAGCGCGATTCCTACGAACCCCAGGCGGCCAGCATGGCGCCGGGCTGGGCCCGGCCGCCGGCCTGAACGATGATGGCGAAAGAATCGGCGCCATCGACCTGAGCGAGCGCATTGTCGGCGGTCAGCTCGATTTTGTCGCCCTTCCAGTCGCCGATCTTGATGATCGCGCGCACGACGTTGGTGTAGGTGAGCGTAGTCCCGGCGTTCTCGCCGCGTTTGATATTGACCGTTTCAGAGCGCGCCAGCGCCAGAAGATAAACCTCCGCCTCGCTTGGCGCTCCTGCGGGCGCGTCGCCTACAGAAACATGAATCTCCGCTTTGTTGACGGAGACATTCAACGGCACGGACATGACGCCGGGCGTCTGCAGCGTTTGCTTTTCCGCCTGCTCGATCGCGGCCCTGTTGCCGCCAACGGCGTCCTTGAGACCGTTGATGATGGCTTGCGGCGTGTAAACCTGATCCTGCCCGCCGCCGGCTGCATAGGCTTTCTGGCGTGCGGTGAAAAGCGGTGAAGCGAGCGTATCGCGCCAGCCAATGTAATTCCAGTAATCGATCGGCAATGATACCGCCAGAACGTCGGGATCTTCAGCCAGATCGGAGAGTATCTTGTCGGCGGGCGGACACGAGGAACAGCCTTGGCTGGTAAAAAGCTCGACGACCGCGTGGACCGGTCCCGCCACCGCAGGGTGGATGGCCGCCAGAAGCGCGAAAATACCGGACAACAAAGACTGAGGAATCTTCAGGGCGAACATGTTCATAATCCGACCCCCCTTGCTGCTTGGCATAGTCCCGATGCGGCGCAACATGCCAATCAATTCAAGGTGACTGTCGCCTGCCGCGTTTCCCCAATCTGGCTTTGAGCTTTACCTCGGCCGCTTCAGCGCTTAACAGATCAAACAACGTTGCTGGCGGGCGGGCGAACGGAGACTATTCACGCGATGGCGACAGGCCAGAAGAAATTTGCCATGGGCAACGCGCTCTTTGCCGGGCTGACGATGACCGCCCTTTGCTTTACGGCGGCGAACGCCACGCCCTCGCTGCTGATCGACGCCGACAGCGGTCAGGTGCTCAGCGAGGATCAAGCGACCGCCAATTGGTATCCGGCCTCGCTGACCAAGCTGATGACGGCCTATGTCGCATTGAGCGCGGTCCATCAGGGTCGGCTCACGATGGACACGCCGATGGTCGTGTCTGTCCGCGCGGCGCGCATGCCACCCTCGAAGATGGGCTTCCGGCCCGGCACTCAGGTGACCCTCGACAACGCGCTCAAGATGTTGATGGTCAAATCGCCCAACGACGTCGCGGTGATGATTGCAGAGGGCGTTTCGGGTTCGATCGAGGCGTTCGCCGATGAAATGAACGGCGCGGCGCGCAAGCTAGGCTTAAGGGAATCGCACTTCGTCAATCCGAACGGGCTGCCCAACGCGAGCCAGGTATCTTCGGCGCGCGACATGGCGATGATCGCGCGCGCGTTGCTGAAGGAATTTCCTGAAGAGAACGACATTTACGGCATCGGCGCGCTGCAGCTTGGCGACAGGATCATCAAGGGCCACAACGGTCTGATCGGCCGCTACTACGGCGCCGACGGCATGAAAACCGGCTTCACCTGCGCGGCGGGCTTCAATGTCGTCGCCAGCGCCAGCCGGGGCGGGCGCCGCCTTATCGCGGTCGTCCTTGGCGCCAGTTCGGCCAAGGAGCGCACGGCGCAGGCGGCTTCGATGTTCGATCGCGGTTTTGGGACATGGAGCGGCAGCGGCTCGCTCGAAACCCTGGCCTCGCCGGGCGTTGGCCCCGCGCCCGACATGCATCAGGAGATCTGCTCGCGCCGCAATCGCGCCGCGGTCGCCGCGGCCGAGGAAGAGGAAACATCCGGGCCGGCGTTTGGCATCCTTGGCGCCCTGCTTGGCCTTCCCTCCCAATCGAATCGGGCTTCTTCGTCGGAGCCGGTTTATTTCACGCCGGTGCCAGTGTTTATTGGCCCCAAACCCGGCTGGACTGGCCCAGTTCTCGCCGCCCGCGCCGCGCGGCCGGTCGCCGCCGTAGCTGCGGCCAAAACGCCCCCGGCAGATCTGAGCGCCTATGCCGCCGATAAGCCCCAACCCCTTGATGGCAATGCGATCCCGTCAGCTGGTGAATTGACCGCGCCGGTGGTCTTGCAGGGAGCTGTCCAGACGCCGCCACCAGAACCGGCAAAGGCGGCTTCTGCCAAGGCCAGGAAGATGCCTGCCAGGGTCAAGCGCCAGGCGCCGGCAAAACGCAAGGTCGTCGAGAACAAGAAAGCAGTTCCCGCTGCCCAGTAAATTTGGGCAATCTGGGCCATGGGTCACGATCAAGTGAAAAAAGCCTTAGTTTAGCCCGTTTGTGGTCAATCGGACGCCGTATCGGGCGGCGATATTGGAACCCTAGCCGCGATGGAACGATCTGTAGCTAGCTCGGTTTTTCAGCCCCCCAGCCCCCGAGCGGCGAGTCGGATCAGAGTTTGACCACGCAGGCCAGACGGATCGGCGGGCCCCCTCCCAGCCGATCCGTCTTTTTTTTGCCTCGCGAGTTCGGTCTCGCGACTTGAATCCCCCGCTCTATGCTGCATATGAAGCGCGCGCGCTGACGATTTAGCGCGTTCGATTGGTTCTTTGAACACAGCGAGGCTTTCTTGACGACCGAGGTTCACTCCCCCGCCGATAAGGCTGGCCAAGCCAGCACGCAGCGTTTTGAGGCCGACGTATCGCGGCTGCTGCATCTCATGGTGCATTCGGTCTATTCAGACCGCGACATTTTCGTTCGGGAGCTCGTCTCCAACGCCGCCGACGCTTGCGAAAAGCTGCGCTACGAAGCGCTTGCGCAGCCCGAACTGGTTGAAGCTGGCGGCCCATTCGCCATCACGATCAGCATCGACCCGGAAGAAAGAACTCTCACTTTTTCCGACAACGGCATCGGTATGACTCGCCACGAACTCGTAGAGGCGCTTGGAACGATCGCCAGTTCGGGAACACGCGCATTTCTCGACAAGCTTGGAGCAGACGACGCCGACAAGGAAGGCGCTAAACTCATCGGCCAATTTGGCATCGGTTTCTACTCCGCCTTCATGGTCGCCGACGAGGTTGTCGTGGAGACGCGCCGCGCCGGCTCAGCCGAAGCCTGGCGCTGGTCGTCGGACGGCAAGGGCGCCTACACGATCGCGCCGCTGGCGATCGACGAGGCGCCATTGCGCGGCGCCAAGATCGTTCTGCACCTCAACGACGCATCGACCGATTATTGCAAGCCGCATCGCATCGAGCGCATCGTCCGCGAACATTCCGGCGCGGTGGCCGTGCCGATCGACCTTATCGAGAAACCCGGCGCGGAACCGCGCCGCATCAGCGACGGCGCCGCGATCTGGGCCAAGCCGAAATCCGAAGTCAAACCCGAGGAATACACGGAATTCTACCGCGGCCTCGCCAGCCAGTTCGACGAGCCGGCGCTGACCATCCATTGGCGCGCCGAGGGTCGGCACGAATATACGGTGCTGGCGTTCATACCTGGATCGCGCCCGCTCGATCTGTTCGATCCCGCGCGCAAGGGCCGCAACAAGCTCTATGTCCGGCGCGTGCTGATTAGCCAGGACACGGATTTTCTGCCGGGCTGGCTGCGCTTCGTGCGCCTCGTCGTCGACAGCGCGGATTTGCCGCTTAATGTCTCGCGCGAGATGATTCAGGAAAGCGCTGTCTTTGCGGCGATCCGCAAGGGCGTCGCCAATCGCATTGTGCAGGAATTGACCAAACTCGCCGAAGCCGAGCCGGAGAAATTCGCCAAGGTTTGGGAGAATTTCGGCGCTGTGCTGAAGGAGGGTCTGTACGAGGACCCCGAGCGGCGCGATGCGCTGTTCAAGATGGCGCGGTTCGCGACATCGACGCATCCGCAGGGCGGACGCACGCTCGCCGATTATGTCGGCGCGCTGAAGGAAAACCAGACCTCGATCTTCTACCTAACAGGCGATGATTCCAAGCGCCTCGCCGTCAGTCCGCAGCTCGAAGGTTTTCGCGCCCGCGGCGTCGAGGTTCTGTTGCTCTCCGATCCCGTGGACGCGTTCTGGGTTTCGACTTCGACAGGCTACGACGGCAAGCCGTTCAAGTCGGTGACGCAGGGCGCGGCCGACGTCAAGTCGATCCCGCTCACTGAGGGCGCCAAGCCGCAGGCCGAAACATCCGCCGACGTCGCGACGCTATTTGCCTATATCAAGCAGACGCTGGCGGGCGAGATCGAGGATGTACGCGCGTCCGATCGCCTGACCGACAGCGTCGCCTGTCTCGTCGCGCCGGAGTTTGGCCCGGATCGTCAGCTTGAGAAGATGCTGGCGTCGCATGGCCGGCTGAACGATCGCACCAAGCCGATCCTCGAAGTCAACGCCGGCCATCCGCTCGTCGCGTCGCTGGCGCGGCAAATGATTGGCGGCGAAGACAAATGGCTTGTCGAAGATTCCGCCTGGCTGTTGCTCGACGAAGCGCGGCTGGTCGAAGGCGAGCCTGTTGGCGATGCGCAGGCCTTCGCTGCGCGGTTGCGGCGCGTGATGGAGAAGGCGATCGGCTGAGGCCTCCCTCCGGCGCGGCCTAGATGACGTTGCGCTCGATCAGCGGCTTGCCCGCCGCGATGCGCTCGAAGGCGAAGTCGCCAAGATCGAGCGAGGTATAGCGGCCCGTCGCGATAAGCTCGGCAAGGCCGCGCCCGACCGCGGGTGATTGCTGAATGCCGTGCCCGGAAAAACCAGCCGCGAGATAGGCGTTTTCCGTTCCCGGCAAGCGCCCGACGATGGCGTTGTGATCGAAAGTGTTGAGATCATAGTGGCCAGCCCAGGCGCGCGTGACTTTCAGGCTTTCGAATGAGGGAATGCGATGCGCGAGGGCAGGCCAGATGATCTCGTCGAACTGCGTCCACTCGACTTCAAAATCGTCGCAGTCTGGATCCTGTTCCTCGGGCGGCGAGACGCCGCAGACATAGGAATCGCCCTCGGTGCGAAAATAGACGCCTGATGTGTCGATCACCAACGGGCAGCGCTCGATCCGCGTTTTGGCGTTGAAGACGAAGACGCTGCGCTTGCGCGAATGCACGGGAATTTCAACGCCAGTCTGGCGGGCCAGCTTCGCCGCCCCCGATGCGCCGCCCGCATTGACAAAGGCGCCACATTTGATGCGCTCGCCGTTGGCGAGAACCACTGCTATCACGCGCGCGCCCGATCGTTCGACCGCCGCGATCTCCGCCTCGCGGTAGACGACGCCGAGGCTGCGCGCCTTGCGCCGGAATGCCTGCATCAGCATGTAGCCGTCGAACCAACCTTCGCCGCTGCGTCCCCATGCGCCGAGCGCGAGGTCCTCGACGTTAAGGAACGGAAATTGCCGCTTGAGCGCATCAGGCTCGATCAACGCGATGTTGGCGCCGTGCGCGGTTTGCACGGCATGGTTTTCGCGCAATGTAGGCGCGCCCGCTGACGTCGCGAGATAGAGATAGCCATTTTCCGTAATTTCCAGGTTCGGCGCCTCGCCATCGACCGCCAACAATTCGTTCGCCGCTTTCAGGAAAGCGACGCCGGCGAGTCCGACGCGAATATTGACGGGACAGGAAAACTGCTGGCGCACGGAGCTCAGCGACAGCGAGCTTGCGGCCCCGGCATAGGACATGTCGCGCTCGATGACGAGAATGCGGGCGGCGAAACTCGGGTGCGAAGCCAGATGAAAGGCGATCGACGAACCCATCACGGCGCCGCCGCCGATCACGATGTCAAATCCGTGTCCCATCGAGTCCCCGGCCGCCTTTTTGACAAATCGAATCGTTCTTGCTCTTTCGCGCTGAGGCATTGTTATGCAAGCGCTCATGCTCAAAGGTAAACGGATATGTCCAAACTAGCCGACAAAGTCGCCATCGTCACTGGCGCCGCGAACGGCATCGGGCTGGCCTGCGCGCGGCGTCTCGCGGCGGACGGGGCCGCCGTTGTGCTCGCCGACATTAGCGCTGGCGCGGGCGAAGCCGCCGCTGCGGCGCTGCGCGGCGAGGGCGCCCGCGCGATCTTCGTGCAAACCGACGTAACGAAGCGCGAGGCGCTAGAGCATCTTGTCGCGCGAGCCGTCGCCGAGTTCGGCAATGTCGACATCATGCTCAACAACGCCGGCGTCGCCAGGACTGCCTCTATTCTCGATATGTCCGACGAGATATTCGATCTCGTGCTGACGACAAACCTGCGCTCGGCATTCATCGGCACGCAGCTTGCGGCGCGGCAGATGAAGGCGAGCGGGCGCGGCGGCGTCATCATCAACATGTCCTCGGTCAATGCGCTGCTGGCAATATCGGGCCTCGCCGCTTACGCCTGCTCAAAGGGCGCGCTGAACCAGCTCACCAAGGTCGCCGCGATCGAACTGGCCGAACACAAGATTCGCGTCGTGGCGATCGGCCCCGGCACGATCCTCACCGATCTCGCCAAACAGGCGGTGATGGGCGACGACGCGGCGCGTCGAAAAATCCTGTCGCGCACGCCGATCGGGCGCGCTGGCGAGCCGGAGGAGGTGGCCTCCGTCGCCTCGTTCCTCGCCAGCGACGACGCGTCCTACATTACCGGACAGACGATTTACCCGGACGGGGGCAGGCTGGCGCTGAATTACACGATGCCAGTTGCCGACTGACGGCAAAGTTGCGTTGGCGCGCCGCGAGGGCTAGAGCAGCCGGACTTTCATAAGGAATACTCGATGCGTCCCTCCAATCGCACGCCCGACGAAATGCGCAAGGTCACGTTCGAACGCGGCGTCGCGCGTTATGCGGAGGGTTCGTGCCTCGTGCGCTTCGGCAACACGCATGTGCTCTGCGCCGCCTCGCTCGAAGACAAGCCGCCGCCGTGGTTGCGCGGCCAGGGCAAGGGCTGGGTGACGGCGGAATACGCGATGCTGCCGCGCGCCACTTCGACGCGCACGCGGCGCGAATCCTCGACTGGCAAAGTCTCTGGCCGCACACAGGAAATCCAGCGCCTGATCGGGCGCTCGCTGCGCGCCGTCGTCGATTTGCCAAAGTTGGGCGAGCGCCAGATCACGCTCGATTGCGATGTGATCCAGGCCGACGGCGGCACGCGCACGGCGGCGATCACCGGCGCCTGGATCGCGCTGAGCGACTGCCTCGCCTGGATGATGCAGCGCTCGATCCTGCGCGAAAACCCGCTGCGCGACCACGTCGCGGCGGTGTCCTGCGGCATCGTCAAGGGCGCGCCGGTGATCGACCTCGACTACGCCGAAGACTCGACCGCCGAGACCGACGCGAATTTCGTCATGACCGGGTCGGGCGGCATCGTCGAAGTCCAGGGCGCCGCCGAGGGCGCGCCATTCAGTGAAGCAGAGCTTTTGCAATTGCTGGCGCTGGCGCGCGGCGGCATCGGGCAACTGATCGACATGCAGAAAACGGCGCTGGCGTAGACGCGTTACCGCTCGACCCACGCGCGCAAAATATGGTGCGCGATGGCCATCGCGCGCGGCGCGGTGATTCCGGCCGGGTGTTGGCCGGCGAGCATCGAAGCGGCCTCATCGCGCGAGAACCAGCGCGCGTCTTCCAGTTCGATCCCGTCGATGTGAAGTTCGCGCGTCACGGCCTGCGCCAGGCAGCCGATCATCAGCGACGCCGGGAATGGCCAGGGCTGCGACGCGACATAGGAAACCGCGTTGCAATGAATGCCGGCCTCTTCGAATATCTCGCGACGCACCGCCTCCTCGATCGTCTCGCCGGGCTCGAGAAAACCGGCAAGGCACGAGTACATGCCCTTGGGAAAGCGCGCCTGCCGGCCCATCAGGCAATCATCGCCATCGACCGCCAGCATGATGACGACGGGGTCGGTGCGCGGAAAATGTTGCGCCTTGCAGACATCGCATTCGCGCCGCCAACCGGCCGCCGAAACGCGCGACGGCGCGCCGCATTTGGCGCAAAACCGGTGCGTCGTATGCCAGTGCATCAACGCCTTGGCGAGGCCAAGCATGGCGATCAGCTGCGGCGCCAGCGCGCCCTGCATGGCGAGCGAGCGCATGTCGATCAGCTTGAGATCGTCGCGACCCGGCACGACCATCACGCGCCTGTCGAGAAAGCCGTCGCTCGCGTCGGCGCGCAGTTCCACCGCGCTGTCGTCGAGCTGGCAGGCGAATACCGGCGCGCCGTCCGCCTGCAGGCCAAGAAACGCGCGCTCGCGCACCACGCCGAGGCGCTCGGCCTCGCCAAGCGCGAACAGCGGCCCGTCGTGTCCGAGAATCGGCGTATCCCGGCAGATCAGCACGCTGCGCGCGTCCTTGCGCGCCGCCAAATCGGTGAGGAATTGCGCGTCCTCGCGCTGGTCCGAACGCCGGTCGAGCGGGTTGCCGGCAAAACCGAATTCGGGCGCGCGCGCCGGCGCCTTGAACAAGCCATCGTTCATGTCACAATCCATGTTTCGCGCGACATTGGCCGCTCTGGCCAAGGCAGTCAAAGCCGGATTAATTCACGTCGATTCATCGGCGATCCGAACCTGAAGAGGAAGCCTTATGAGACCGCAGTTCACAAGGCGTTCGGCGCTCAAACTGGCGGCGCTCGGTCTTGTCCCCGCCGCTTCGTGGCCGACGGGCGCGGCGCTCGCCGAGGGCGAGCTGGAAACCCACGGTCTCTCGGCATTCGGCGATCTCGCGCTGCCGCCGGATTTCAAGCACTTCGACTACGTAAACCCCGACGCGCCGAAGGGCGGGCTGCTGTCGCTGCAGATTACTTCGACCGGCGGCAACCAGAATTTCGATACTTTCGATACGCTCAATATTTTCTCCAAGAAGGGCGACGGCGCCGCGGGCATGTCGGCAACCTTCGACAGTCTGATGTCTGGAACGGGCGATGAGCCGGATTCGGCCTATGGCCTGGTCGCGCGCTCGGTGCGCTATTCCGCCGACAAGCTCACTTATCGTTTCACCCTGCGCCCGGAGGCGCGCTTCCACGACGGCTCGAAATTGACCGCCGCGGATGTTGCATTTTCGCTGACAACCCTGAAGGAAAAGGGCCATCCAATCTACGCCGAGCTGTTGACCGATATCGAAAGCGTCAGCGCGGAGGCCCCCGATGTTTTGCTGGTTCGCTTTATCCCAACGCGCAGCCGCGACGCGCAGCTCATCGTTATCGGCATGCCGATTTTTTCGGAGGCGTGGTGGAAGGGGCGCGATTTCGACGCTTCGACGCTTGAGGCGCCGCTCGGCTCGGGCGCCTACAAGGTCAAGAATTTCGAGCAGGGCCGCTTCATCGAGTTTGAACGGGTCAAGGACTATTGGGCAAAGGATCTGCCGGTGAATGTCGGCACGGGCAATTTCGACCGGATGCGGTTTGAATATTATCGCGAGCGCCAGGTGGCGTTTGAGGCATTCAAGGCGGGGGCGATCAACTATCACGAGGAATATACTTCGCGCATCTGGGCAGTCGGCTATGACTTCCCCGCCGCCAAAGATGGGCGCGTTATCAAGGACATCTTGCATAACGGCGCGCCGACCGGCTCGCAGGGCTGGTATCTCAACACGCGGCGCGAGCAGTTCAAGGACCCGCGCATCCGCGAGGCCTTGGGGCTGTGTTTCGATTTCGAGTGGACCAACAAGAACATCATGTACTCCTCGTACAAACGTGCGGTCTCGTATTTTCAAAATACGGCGATGGAAGCGGTAGGCAAACCCGACGCCGAGGAACTGGCGCTATTGGAGCCGTTGCGCGGCAAGGTCCCCGATGAAGTGTTTGGCGAACCATATATGCCGCCGGTCGCCGACGGCTCCGGCAGCGACCGCGCCTTGCTGAAGCGCGCTGACGAAATGTTGCGCGCCGCCGGTTGCAAACGCGAAGGTGGCGTGCTGAAACTGCCAAGCGGGACGCCATTCGCGATTGAGTTTCTCGATTCGTCCGAAGCGCTTCAGCCGCATACGGCGCCGCTGCAACAAAACTTGCACAAGCTCGGCATCGCGGCGAGTTCACGCATCGTCGACGCCGCGCAGTACAAGCGGCGCACGGACGACTTCGACTATGATGTTGTCACGACGGCATTTGGCGGGTCGTCGACGCCTGGCATTGAACTGCGCGTATTCCTGACTTCGGCTTCCGCGAAGCAGACCGCCTCGCGCAATATGAGCGGCGTCGCGGACCCTGTCGTTGACGCGCTGGTCGAAAGAATCGTGACAGCCAAGACGCGGGCCGAGTTGAACTTAGCCTGTCGGGCGCTGGACCGGGTCATGCGGGCCGGCCATTATTGGATACCGATGTGGTATCGGGATGAAGCATGGGTCGCCCACTGGGACGCCTTTTCGCGGCCCGAGCGCCAGCCCAAACTGGGCACGGGCGCTCCCTATACCTGGTGGTGGGATACGGACAAGGCCAAGAAAATTGGGCTTTAGCCGCCCGCGAATCAGTTATGACCGGGCAACGGCTTTCCCCAGCGCCACCGCGCGCGACCAACCCTGAGCGCCCATGCTCGCGTATATCGCCCGCCGCCTGCTGCTGATGATCCCGACGATTTTCGGCATCATGCTGGTGTCGTTCGTAATCGTGCAATTCGTCCCCGGCGGTCCGGTCGAGCGGGCGATCGCGCAATTGCAGGGGCAGGACACCGGCGGTTCAGCGCGCCTTGGCGGCGGCGGAAATATTGGCGCGGCGGGCGCGATGGCGCATGCTGGCGGCGATATTTCCTCGCGCTATCGCGGCGCCCAGGGCCTCGATCCGAAATTCATCAAGGAACTCGAGAAACAATACGGATTCGACAAGCCTGCGCCAGAACGTTTCGCCATGCTGGTGCGCGATTATGCAACGTTCAATTTCGGCAAGAGCTATTTTCGCGATGTGCCAGTGTTGCAGCTCATCAAGGAAAAGCTGCCGGTTTCGATTTCGCTCGGCCTGTGGATGACGTTCCTGTCGTATGGCATCTCCATTCCCCTTGGCATCAAGAAGGCGGTGTCCGACGGCTCGCGCTTCGATGTGTGGACGTCCGCGCTGGTCATTCTCGGCTACGCCATCCCCAGCTTCCTCTTCGCGGTGCTGCTCGTCGTGCTGTTTGGCGGCGGCTCGTTCTGGCAGATATTTCCGCTCCGCGGGCTGACCTCCGACAATTTCGCCACGCTCGATTGGCCGCACAAAGTGCTCGACTATCTCTGGCACATCACTTTGCCGGTGACGGCGCTGGTGCTCGGCTCGTTCGCCACTTCGACGCTGCTGACAAAAAATTCGTTCCTCGACGAGATCAAGAAGGCCTATGTGCAGACCGCGCGCATGAAAGGCCTGACAGAGCGGCGCGTGCTGTACGGCCACGTGTTTCGCAACGCCATGCTGATCGTCATCGCGGGTTTTCCCGGCGCCTTCATTGGCGCGTTCTTCACCGGCGCGCTGCTGATCGAGCAGGTCTTCTCGCTCGATGGCCTTGGCTATCTCTCCTACGATTCGCTGATGAACCGCGACTATCCCGTCGTGCTCGGCACTCTTTATATTTTCGCCCTGCTCGGTCTGGTGGTGAACCTGATCTCCGACCTCACCTACACCTGGATCGATCCGCGCATCGATTTTGAAACGCGGGAGGTTTGAGGTGGACGCGCCGTCGCCGCCCCTAGTGAAACAACCTTGGCTGCGCCTCG
>JAYUFK010000140.1:0-5494 GCA_043739325.1 Methylocapsa sp.
GACATAGGCCGCGAGCCGCGCCATGTCGCTCGCCGTGACGCGGTTGCCGGCGCGGCCCCACGGGTTGCTGAACCGCGAATGCGCCATGCCGATCGCCCGCGCATGGGCGTTCATCAGGCCCGCGAACTTCGCCTCGCTGCCCGCCACCCCTTCGGCGAGCGCGATCGCCGCGTCATTGCCGGAATCGGTCAGCATCCCACTCAACAGATCGTCGATCTTGATGTGGGCGCCGGCAGCCGCGAACATACTGGAGCCGCCCGATTTCGCGTCGCCCTCGGTGGCGGCGTGGGCGGAGATGGCGAACTTGTCGTCGACGCCGAGTTTTCCCGAGGCGAGCAGGCTGAAGATCACTTCCGCGGTGAGGATCTTCGTGGTCGAGGCCGGCGCCATATTGGCGTTGGCGTTTTTCGCAAACAACGTCTTGCCGGTGTTATGGTCGATCAGCAACGCATAGGGGGCTTTCGTCTGGAACGGGGCAGCGTACGCGGGCGTGGCGAAGGCGAGGAGCAGGGCTAAGCTGAGGGCTCGCATGGGGGCGTCCTGGGGGCGGCGAAGGTCGGGGGGTTAAACCGGTTTTGGGGGCGGACTGGAAGGGCGGGGGTTGGGATTCGAAAAGGCTGCTTGTTTGCGATTCGGTCCGAGGTCACGCCGAAGCGGGACTGAAGAATTTAGGGCGCGTCGCGCTCGGCGGCCTCGCCGCGATAGAGAGCTTCAAAATCGCGCCCGCCGTAGAAAATGTTGGTGATCCAGACGCAATCACCCGCAATTGTGTAGGCGATGACGGCCGAGGTTTCGAACGGAACGGTTCGCAAGTCCGGAAAAAGATCATCGCGCGCGCGTCCGCCAAAAGGGACATTGCCGACACGCAGGCAACGGGCGTGAATGCGGCGCGTGAAGCTTCGCGCTGTCGCGATGCTGCCGCTTACGGCAAAAACATATTCGAGGATTGTGAGAAGATCGGCGTTCGCCGAGGCGCGAAACCTAACCTTTAATCGTTGCATTCGCGCTCGCGTGTTCGGCTTCAAGGCGCGAGGCGAGCGCGTCAAGATTGGCGGCGACTTCCTCCGGGGTCAAAGCGGGACGCGGATCGTCAATCGAACGACGAATGCGGGCGCGAATCAGAGTGAGCCGATCGGCGTCCTCCAACCGCTGGCGTCGCCAGACGCGAACGGCGTCGCGAATGGCCTCGCTGGTCGAAGAAAACTCGCCCGCTTCGACCGTGGCGCGAACATCGCTCGCCATATCGAGCGGCATGGAAATGCTGAATTTCTCGGTAGCTTTCATCGAGGTGGCCCCGTAGGCGATGGGTGGCCGGAGTGTAACATGAAATCCGACGCTGGTCATACTGGGGTATGATGACGACGCGAGGGCCGGGCGCATTAGATCACTCCCGCGGTGAGGATCTTGGTGGTCGAGGCCGGCGCCATATTGGCGTTGGCGTTTTTGGCGAACAGCGTCTTGCCGGTGTTGTGGTCGATCAGCAGCGCATAGGGGGCTTTGGTCTGGAACGGGGCGGCGTAAGTGGGCGAGGCGAAGGCGAGGAACAGGGCTACGATGGCTCGCATGGGGGCGTCCTGGAGGCGGGAGACGTCGGGCGGGTTTAGCCTGTTTCGGGGGCGGGCTGGAAGGGCGGGCTGGGGGCGGGGAAGTTCGGGTTTTGGCGGAATGCCGTTCTTTCCGCGCGTGCCGTTTGCGAGATGTAACTTGCTGATCCTGGCGACGGCGTCTTGCGCTAACCCTCACCACCTCGCAAAGCGGCATTTGGCGAGCATCAGGCTTTGCCGCTTGCAACTCGGACAGCTGACGGATACGAATCATGAAAAATAATTGGTTTAATTGGGAGCCGATCTAGGGAGGAATCCAATTGGACGTCGGCGCTTGGCTGCGTTCCATAGGTCTCGAAAAATACGAGGCGGCTTTTCGCGACAACGCCGTCGATGTTACCGTTTTGCCGAAACTCACTGCTGATGACCTTCGCGACATCGGCGTCACAGCCGTAGGCGATCGGCGCAAACTCCTGGACGCGATCACCTCCCTCGCCGCGGCGACGGCCTTGGACGCTGCGCCGCTAACAACGGACCGTCGTCAGCTTACCGTGATGTTCGTCGATCTCGTCGGCTCGACTTCATTGTCCGCTCGGCTTGATCCCGAGGACATGCGCGCCATTATCGCCAATTACCACAAGACGGTTTCGGCGGCGGTTTCAGCGGCGGGAGGCTTCGTCGCCAAGTATATGGGCGACGGCGTGCTCGCCTATTTCGGCTACCCGCGCGCCCAGGAGAACGATCCCGAGCGCGCAGTCGACGCGGGCCTGCGGATCGTAGACGCCGCTCAGAGATTGTGGGACCCAGCCGGCGACAGGCTCCATGTCCGGGTCGGCGTCGCGACGGGCGTGGTTGTCGTCGGCGACCTCATCGGTTCGGGGGAATCGAGCGAGCGCGGCGTCGTCGGCGACACGCCCAATCTGGCGGCGCGGTTGCAAAGTGTGGCGGAGCCCGATCAGGTCGTTATTGCGGAGGGCACGCGAAAGTTGATCGGCGACCTGTTCGATTTGCAGGACCTAGGCGCCCTGGAACTCAAGGGGATCGCCGGCTTTCCCCATGCGTTCGCAGTAATTCGCGCCCGGGCCGTCGAAAGCCGCTTCGAGGCCCTGCACGGCGGCGCGTTGCCAGATCTCGTCGGGCGCGAGGAGGAGCGCGATCTGCTGGCGCGCCGCTGGACCAAAGCGAAGGCCGGCCAGGGGCATGTCGTTCTGATCTCGGGGGAGCCCGGCATCGGCAAGTCGCGGCTGACCGCGGACCTCCTGGCCCGCGTCGCCGCCGAGCCGCATTTGCGGATGCGCTATTTCTGCTCGCCGCAATCGGCGGACAGCGCGCTGTTTCCCATTATCGGCCACATGGAGCGGGCCGCGGGTTTCGCCAAGAAGGACGACGCCAAGGCCAAGCTCGACAAACTGGACGCGCTGCTTGCGCGCACGGGAACTTCGCCGGAGGACGCCGGGCTCATCGCCGACATGCTGGGGCTCGCCGATGAAGGGCGATATCCGCCGGTCGAAGCTCAGCCCCCCGCCCGCCGGCAAAAGCTGCTCGCTGCGCTGACGGCGCAAATTGAACAGCAATCGCGCCGCGCGCCGATTATTTTCGTTTTCGAAGACGCACACTGGGCCGACGCCTCAAGCCTGGAGGCGATGGGGCGGCTGTTCGATCGCATCGCCGATCTCAAGGCGCTGGCGGTGGTGACCTTTCGTCCGGAATTTGCGCCGCCGTGGGCCGGCCTGTCACATGTCACCGCCCTGACGTTGAACAGGCTGACGCGCCAGGAGATCGACGCTTTGGTCGTACGTCTTGCAGGCGGCAATTCGCTGCCCGAGAGCTTGCGCCATGACATCGTCGAACGCGCCGACGGGGTGCCTTTGTTCGCCGAGGAGATCGCCAAGGCGGCGATGGAGGCGGCGGGCGAGGCGGCGACCCGCCTCGTCTCCTCGCTGCCCTCCCCGGATCGCGCGGTGCCGGCGAGCCTGCACGCTTCGCTGCTGGCGCGGCTCGACCGCCTCGGCGCCGCCAAGGAAGTCGCGCAGGTCGGCGCGGCGATCGGGCGCAGTTTTTCGTTCGATCTTTTGGAGGCTGTTACGGGCAAGCCTGCGGCTGAGCTTGGCCTGGCGCTGCAACGGCTAGTCGAGGCGGGCCTGCTGTTTCGCCACGGCGCGACGCCGCGGGCCGAATATCTGTTCAAGCACGCCCTGATTCAGGACGCCGCCTATGGCGCCCTGTTGCGCGAGCCGCGCCGCGCGCTGCACGCCCGCATCGTCGCCGCGCTCGAGGCGCAAACGCCGGACATCGGGACGGCGCGGCCCGAGATGCTGGCGCAGCATTGCGTCGAGGCCGGGCAGGTCGAGCGCGGGGCGAGGCTCTGGGGGGCGGCGGGGAAGCTGGCCTTTGCGCGGTCCGCGATCATCGAAAGCGAAGCGATGTTACGCCGCGCTCTGGGCTTAATCGCGGGATTGCCGAGCGCGCCCGAAATGAGGAAGGACGACATCGAGTTTCAGATTGCGCTGATGTACGCGATTATCAATGTGAAGGGCTACACGGCGCCGGAAGCCTACGAAGCCGCCGAAAAGGCGCGATCGCTCGTCGAACGCGCGCAATCCCTGGGCGACTCGCTGGCGGAACCGCGGGCGTTACTCTCAATCTACTATGGCTTCTGGGCGAACAAGTTAGTCGCTTTCGACGGGCCCGCAATTCTGGAGCTTGGGCGCCAATTCCTTGCCTTGGCGGAACGCATGCAGGATGTCGTCGCCGTTTGCGGCGGCCAATCGTTGGTCGCAATTGCTTTAATCGAAACGGGATCGATCGAGGCAGGTTGCCAAATGCTACGTAATGCACTGGAGGATTTTAAAAATGTTGACTGCCTAGGTATTACAAAAGTGTTTGGTTCCGATGTGACGATCTACTTTCGTGCTACTCTTGCAATTAGTGAATATTTGCTTGGATATCATGATACGGCCGAAACATTGATAGACTCTTGCATGACGCAAGCACGTGCCACTAACCATATTCCGACTATTATGCCGGCTGGATATCAGACGAGATTTGCGCGGCTCATTTGCGGTAGTTTAGATAAATTGGAAACTGAAGCGCGTGAAATCTATGAAAAAATCTGCAAAAACGGGCTTTACCTCTATTTTTATAAAGATGTTGTTCCTGGTCTTCGTCTTTCCATCGACGGTAATCCCAAGATCGCGACCGAATACCTCAGTCGCGGGTTGGCCGAATACAGCGCTTCCGGACAATCCTGCCACAATTCCTTATTGATGAGTCATTTGGCTAATGCATACTTGCGTTCGGGTGATCTCGACCGTGCGCGCACCTGCATCCGCGAAGCGCTTGATCATGTCGAGCGAAAGCACGAACGCTGGTACGAGGCCGACGTACATCGCATGGCTGGCGAGATCGCGCGGGCCGAACGTGACGAAACCGAAGCCGAGGCCTGTTTCGACCGCGCGCTCGTTGTCGCGCGGTCGCAAAGGGCTCGTTCGCTAGAGTTGCGCGCCGCCACGAGCTTAGCCCGCATGCGCCGCGACCAAGGGCGCCGCGACGAAGCGCGCGGCCTGCTCGCCCCCATTTACGCCTGGTTCACCGAGGGCTTCGACAAGCCAGATTTGAGGGCTGCACGGGATCTGCTCGACGAGTTGGCGTGAATCACCCCTCACCTGTGCGGGCGCCACCGCGTCGTTTGTCCAGCCGGCGGTCAAGCAACGCCGGCTCCGGCTCGGCCGCCGCACCCCCAAACCGCCCCCCTCCCCAACCCCCCCCCCCGCCTTTGACTTAACGCCCCCCCGACCCTATCTCTCTTCCCGAGATGTTCCGGCCGCCCGCGTCCTCCCTGAGCGACCCCGCCCCCCTGTCGGCGCGCACCCGACCCGACGATCGCATCTCGCGCGTCGTCGCCGCGCTCGGTCCGACTAATACCGGCAAGACGCATCTGGCCATCGAGC
>JAYUFK010000141.1:0-5482 GCA_043739325.1 Methylocapsa sp.
TCAATCAACTGCTCCTTGCTGAGCTCCTGCAAATCAGTGCGATTCATGCCACCATGGATTCAGAGATTGACCCGCGTGGCAAGGGGGTGGGTAGTTACAGGTGAAGTGCGTTTTTATTGACCCGCCCTACAACACCGGCAGTGCATTTGAGCACTATGATGACGGGTTAGAACATTCACTTTGGTTAGTGCTGATGCGAGATCGGCTTGAAATCATTCGACAATTATTATCAGAAAACGGTTCTCTATGGATTACTATTGACGATAATGAAGCGCATTATCTAAAAGTACTGTGTGATGAAGTGTTTGGTCGAATAAATTTCGTCCGCCATGTAACGTGGCAGAAAAAATATAGCGTGAGTAATAACTTCGATGGTATTGCTTCTATCACTGATCATATATTGGTGTATCGAAAATCAGAGAATTTTTCCAATAGGCTTTTACCTAGATCTGGCGACGCGGAAGCTCGATACTCGAATCCTGACAATGATCCGCGTGGGCCATGGAAGGCGGTTGACTATCTCAATCAGGCGTCAGTAAGCCAGCGCCGCAACTTAGTATACGACATCAAGAACCCGTTCACTGGAGAGACTGTTAAAAATAGGATCAAAGCCTGGAAATACGAGCTAGATACTCACAGTGTTCACGTCGAAGAAAAGCGATTGTGGTGGGGATTAGACGGGGAGAATTCTGTCCCGGCACTAAAGCTCTTCCTTTCAGAAGTTCGGGAAGGAATGACGCCTCACAACTGGTGGCCTCACACAGAAGTCGGACATACTGACGAAGCAAAAAAAGAGAGCATCGGGCTATTTGGTGCGGACGCGGTTTTCTCAACTCCGAAGCCAGAAAGGCTGCTGCAAAGAATTCTTACGCTTGCAACGAGCCCCGGCGACCTCGTCCTCGACTCCTTCGCTGGCTCCGGCACGACCGGCGCGGTCGCCCACAAGATGGGCCGCCGCTGGATTATGGTCGAGCTAGGCGAGCATTGCCACACGCACATCATTCCGCGTCTGAAGAAGGTTGTCGATGGTGACGACAAAGGCGGCATAACCGACGCTGTCGAGTGGCATGGCGGCGGTGGCTTCCGCTATTTCAAACTCGCACCCTCGCTGCTTGAAACTGATCGATACGGCCGCGAGGTAATCGCCAAGGCGTACAACGCCGCGATGCTGGCCGAGGCTTTGTGCAAGCTTGAAGGCTTCACGTATGCCCCCAGCGACAGCATCTATTGGCAGCACGGCGCCTCAACCGAGCGCGACTTCATTTATGTGACGACGCAGACTCTGTCCAAGGAGCAACTCACCCATTTGAGCGAAGAGGTCGGGCCAGATCGCTCGCTTCTTGTTCTCTGTTCGGCGTTTCGCGGCAATTCGTCAGCCTTTCCCAATCTCACAGTCAAAAAAATCCCAAGCCACGTCAAAGACCGCTGCGAGTGGGGCCATGACGATTACAGCCTGAACGTCGAGAACCTGCCAAAGGCGCCGCCGAAAGCATTGCGTCTGGCCGAAAGAGAGAAATTGAATTCTCCCAGAGCAGGCAAACAGCAGGCAGACCTCTTCTCCACCGAGGAGGGCGAACAATGAATCGTCACGTCAACGCCATCGCCGGCCGCCTCAGCCTGCGCCCGCCACAACGTCACTCTCTCGAAATCCTCGACCGGATCGCAGAAATCGTTCCGCCACTGAAGGGCGCCGATCTCGATGCCGCTCTCGCCGCGATCCGCAGCGAGTTTCCGACCGTCGCCGACTTCGAGCGCGAATTTCCCAGCCTCTGCTTCGCGCTGGCGACTGGCGTCGGGAAGACGCGCTTGATGGGGGCATTCATCGCTTACCTGCATCTCGCACACGGGCTGAACAATGTTTTCGTCCTGGCACCGAACCTGACCATTTACAACAAGCTGATCACCGACTTCACCCAGAACACGCCGAAATACGTCCTGAAGGGAATTTCCGAGTTCGCCGTGTCGCCGCCGGTCATCACGACGGGCGAGAACTACGAGCGGCAGATCGCCAGCGGCGGAAATCTTTTCCCGGTCACGATCAACATCTTCAATATTTCGAAGATCAACTCTGAGGTCCGCGGCGGGCGATCTCCCAAGATCCGCAGTTTCAAGGAAGAGATCGGCGAGAGTTATTTCGACTTTCTCGCGGGCCTTAAAGACCTCGTGCTGATCATGGACGAATCGCACCGCTATCGCGCGTCCGCCGGCATCCGCGCGATCAACGAACTGAAGCCAGTCATCGGCCTGGAACTCACCGCCACGCCGTTCGTCGAGACATCGCGCGGGCCGGTCGCTTTTCAGAACGTGATCTTTGACTATCCGCTTGGGAGGGCGATGGCGGACGGCTTCGTAAAGGAGCCGGCGGTCGTCACACGGGAGAACTTCTCGCCTGTGGGGAAATCCCCGGAATCAATCCAACAGATCAAGCTCGAAGACGGCGTACGGCTGCATGAAAGCGTCAAAGTCGAGCTGGAGACCTACGCTCGCCAGTTCGACGAACGGATCGTCAAGCCGTTCATGCTGGTCATCGCGCGCGACACGACGCATGCGGCTGAGCTGATGCAGCTCATCAAGTCCAACAACTTTTTCGAGGGCCGTTACGCGGACAAAGTCATTCAAGTCGATTCCAGCGTGAAGGAAGAGGAAACGATCGACCGTTTGCTCAAGGTCGAACGCACGGACGAGCCGACCGAAATCGTGATCCATGTCAACATGCTCAAGGAAGGTTGGGACGTCACCAACCTCTACACGATCGTGCCGTTGCGCGCGGCGAACGCTCGGACGCTCATCGAGCAGTCCATCGGGCGCGGGCTCCGCCTGCCTTATGGCAAGCGCACCGGCGTAATCGCCGTCGACCGGCTCAATATCGTGGCCCACGACCGCTTCCAGGAGATCGTCGATGAGGCGAAGAAGCCGGACTCCGCGATCCGGCTGCAGCAAGTGATCCTGTCAAACGAGCAGCTACAGGAAAAGACAGTCACGGTCGTCTCTCAACCCCAACTCGCTGCGAAGCTCGGTCTTCAGGCCGATGGGGCGTCGCCCATTGCGGCTGGCGGCTTCCATGAGGCGCTGTCAGTTTTTAATGCCGACGACCAGAAAATCGCCAAGATCGCGTATGACGTCATCTGCAAGTTCGAGGCCCAACCGTCGCTGTTGCCGAGCGTCAGCCATCTTCAACGGCCGGAGGTGCAGGCGGCGTTGCTTCGCGAAGTGGAGAGCCAATATCGGCCAGCACAGATGGAGTTGGACGGCATCATCGCCAAACCCGATTTGGCGGCGATTGTCGCAAAGACCGCTGAGATCGTCATCCAACAGACCATCGATATCCCTAGGATTCTCGTGGTCCCGAAGGGTGAGGTGAAATCCGGGTTCCGGCCATTCGCCCTCGATCTCACCCGCATGCGATACGAAGCGCCGAATGAGACGCTTTGGGCGGCCCACCTGCGGACGGGTCAGGTTGATCGGATTGGCGTCGGCGCGGGAAACATCGATGAACAGCGCCTCGAAGATTACGTTGTCAGCGGCCTCATCGACTTCGACGACGTCGCCTATGACGCGCACGCCGATCTGCTTTACGAACTGGCTGGGCAAGTCACTCGCCGCCTTATGTCATACCTCTCTGAGGACGATGCGCGGAAAGTCCTGCGCATCCACCGCAAGGAAATCGCCAGTTTCGTTCACGTTCAGATGCAACAACACTTCTGGCAAGACCCAAAGGCGGCTTATGACGTTGTCATTACGCGCGGATTTACGGAGCTCAGAAGCAGCGCCTACACGGCAACCGCAGGCGAGGCGCCGTTGGATTTTCGCCATTCGCTGTCCGACAAGAGCAACATATCCCGCTACCTCTTCGGGGGGTTCTCGCGCTGCCTCTATCCAACGCAGAAATTCCAGTCCGATGCGGAACGGAAGCTAGCGATCGTCCTGGAGCGGGACGCTATCAAATGGTTTAAGCCAACCCGCGGCCAGTTTCAGCTCTTCTATCGCAGCGGGATTGAGGACCTCGAATATCAACCGGATTTCGTCGCGGAGACGGAGACGCGCATCTTCATGCTGGAGCCAAAGGCCTCCAATCAAATGGCCGCCCCAGACGTCATCGCAAAGCAGGACGTTGCGATCGAATGGTGCCGCCGCGCGACCGATCACGCTACGAGATACGAAGGAAAGCCATGGACATATCTCCTCATCCCGCACGACGCAATTGCCGAGAACATGACCTTGGAGGGGCTCGCGCGACAGTTCGCGATCATGCCGACCTCTCCGGTCAGCGAGAAGGCCTGACATCGTTCGACGAGAGTCATTGGCTCGTAGGTAGTTCGGATACGGGGCCAGCGCGTCGAAGAAATCGCCCGTCTTCGTGTCGATCAGTGGGATGCTCGCGAAAGAAATGGAATGTTTCTTCTCCGTGGAGCACGGCGACGAGCGCCTTGCGCTGCTCTTCGTCAGCGCGTTCATCGATGATCGCTTGCATCGCGCCGTTGCCCTCGTAGACCGCACTGGGCCACGCATTCAGATGGGCGAAGCAGAGGCCGTCGAGCGTGACGCCGCCAAAGTGACCGCGCTCGACCCGACCGACCTCGAAGCCTCGGCAATTGCCTTGGCTGGGTCGTCGCTCGAACTGGCAGGGACAGCCGTAATCGCAGTTGCAGCGGCCGAACGTGACCGCCTCTATGCGCCAGTCGATCATTTTCATGATCCCCAAATGGGCGCGGGCCCCACCCGCTACTGAATAGAAACACGGATGGGATGCGGAACCAAGCGTGAGTTCTTTTCCTACCGCCTCTCCCCACTCATCAAACTCCAATGCCCTCCAGAGCGTTCACAGGGGCCGCCCACGGCAATTGCGATGCCCCGCCCATACATTCCTTCCTCCCGGCTCGATCTGACCTTCTATCCGTACTTGCCGGCCGCCACTGTCGGCGCGACCGATCCGCGCGCCTATCTCGGGCTCATCGCCAGCGCCGGCATCATCCGGGCGAGCGCGGGAGTTTCGGCATGACCATGTCGCATGAGCCATCCCAGCCGACGATCGTGGCCCCGCAAGTGCTGCTGGGCAATCATCTGAAGGCGCTGAAGCTTCCCACGTTCGCGCGCGAGTATGAGAAAGTGGCGATGGAGTCCGCGCAGGATCGCGCTGACTACCCACGCTATCTGCTTCGCCTGTGCGAACTGGAGCGCATCGATCGCGAGCGGCGCAACGTCGAACGCCGCATTCGCCTGGCGCGTTTTCCGCAGGTCAAAAGCCTCGACACGTTCGACTTCGCCGCCCAGCCATCGCTCAACAAGCCACTGGTTCTGGAGCTGGCGCGTTGCGAATGGATCGAGAAGCGTCAGAACTGCATTGCGCTTGGGCCGTCCGGCACGGGCAAGACCCATGTCGCCCTCGCCCTTGGGCTTGCCGCCTGCCAGAAGGGCCACAGCGTCGCCTTCGCGACGGCCGCCGCTCTCGTGCATGAACTCATGGAAGCGCGCGACGAACGCC
>JAYUFK010000142.1:0-15069 GCA_043739325.1 Methylocapsa sp.
TGTCTTCCGTTATGAGCGGCCTGAGCTGGTGCGTCGGATGCGTCCGGGCTGGCTCGACACGGGGCATCGCGCATCGATTCCGACATTGTACCGGCTCGACCTGCGCGTCGCCCAGGGCTATTTCCTGGCGCAGCAGTTCCAACTGCGCGACCAGGATCTGGTGTTCGCCGCCAACGCCAGCGGCACGGAATACCTGAAGGTGCTGCAAATAATCGGCGCCGGCTTTGGCATCGTCAGTTCCGTCGGCGGCGCCGCCAGCAACGCCAGCACGCTCAAGATCAAGTAGCCCCCAAGATCAAGTCGCGCCCGACGTCAGGGGCGCTTGAGGGCGATCCCCAGCCCCGCTTGCGCGGCGCGCGGCAACCCGCCTTGCGCCCTGGCGAGCGCATCAAGCGCCGCGCGCGTCTGCGGCAACCACGCCGCCACCCGCGCGCCCGCCCCCGACTGATCGATCGACAACAGAAGCTGTTCGCTCGCGGCGAGGCGCTTGCCCTCCGGGCCGCTCGTCATATCCATCCAGACGCGGATGCGCTTGTCATCATGCTCCAGCAGATGACAGGAGACGCTGATCGCGTCGCCCTCCGCGGCTTGCGCGAAATAATGCAGCATCGCCTGGGCTGTGAACAGCGTACGGCGGTCCGCCTTGCGCGTCGCTGCGTCGATCCCGATGCGATCCATCAACGCGTCGACCGACCGGCTGAACACGATGGCGTAGGCGGCGTCATTCATGTGGCCGTTATAATCGAGCCATTCCGCGGCGACCGAAGTGTCGAAGAGATGAAGCATTGTTCCATGATGCATCGCGCGCTCCCTCGATGATTCCTATATACGTCCCTCAAATCCCTCGGCTTCAGGCCAGTATTTCTGGACCAGGCCGAGCAGTTCGATCAAAAATGCGTCGCGTCGTTGCTCGAGTTGCTTGATGCTGCGGCCGGCCGCCTGATCTTCGCAGCCATCAGCGACCCTGTCGATCAATTCTTCCGTCAGTTCGGGCGCCACGAGCTTCGTCCACGGCAGCTTCAGCGCCGGCCCGAATTGATGCAGCATATGACGCATTCCGCCTTCGCCGCCGGCCAGATGGAAAGTCAGAAACGTGCCCATAAGCGACCAACGCAGCCCGCAACCATAGACTACCGCCGCGTCAATCTCCTCCGTCGTCGCGACGTTGTCATTGACGAGCCACAAGGCCTCGCGCCATAGCGCCTCCATCAGCCGGTCGGCGATGAAGCCTTCGATTTCCTTGCGAACAATCAGCGGGCGCATGCCAATCGCCATATAGAACGCCTTCGCCGCCGAAACGCTCCTGGCACGCGTTTTTTCACCCGCGACAATTTCCACCAGCGGCAAGAGATAGACCGGGTTGAAAGGATGGCCGACGACGAGCCGGCCGGGATCGCGCATTTTCGCCGCGAGAACCGTCGGCAACAGCCCGGAGGTCGATGACGCGATCAGCGCGTGCGCCGGCGCGGCGGCGTCAATTTCCGCCAGCAGCCCCTGCTTCAACGCCTCGCGCTCGGGCGCATTTTCCTGAACGAAATCAGCCTGAGCCGCGCATTCCGCCAACGTACTGGCAAATTTCAGCCGCGATTGATCGGCTCCCACGGCAAGACCGCGCTGGGTTAGCGGTCCCCAGGCGTTGGCGACGGCAGCACGAAACCGCGCCTCGGCGCCGGGAAGCGGGTCGAACGCAACCACATCGAGCCCATGAGCGAGGCAGCGCGCCGCCCACCCCGCGCCGATAACGCCGGCGCCGATGATCGCCACTCTCTTGATCGCTTGAGTCATGACCCGCCTCGTCCCCTCGTCAACATGTTCATGTAGCGGCGTTCGGCAGCGGCGCGCCAGCCGCCGCTTTCAAGTCCCATCCCTTGAACGGGACGCCCCCCGAGCGGCGAGGTGACGCGGCTGGCGCTCACGATGACCTATCGCGGTTTTCGCAAATGCAACTTGGCCCGCGTTTCCTCCGCGTTGAGAACGCGCGCGCCCAAGCGTTCGACAATCTCTCGCGCGCGCGTCACCAGCGAAGCATTTGTCGCAAGAACGCCGCGATCGAGCCAGATGTTGTCTTCGAGACCAACGCGCACGTTGCCCCCCATCACGGCGGCTTGCGCGACGAACGGCATTTGCATGCGGCCGATGGCGAACGCGGCCCAGTTGGCATCCGCCGGCAGATGATTGCGCATCGCCAGCAGCGCGTCGCTCGTCGCCTCATCGCCCCACGGGATGCCCATGCAAAGCTGGAACAGTGGCGGCGCCTCGATCAGCCCTTCGGCGATGAGTTGTTTGGCGAGCCAGATATGGCCAAGCTCAAAGCATTCGATCTCCGGTTTGACGCCCGCGGCTTTGATCCGCCGCGCCATTTCGCGCAGGACATCGGCTGTCGCCAGAAACGCAGCGTTGCCGAAGTTCAGCGAGCCGCAATCGAGCGTGCAGATCTCCGGCGCCAATTCCTCGACATGCGCGACTCGCTCGGCGCCGCCGGCCATATCAGTGCCCGCGCCTCCCGTGATGGGATTGGCGGGATCGAAGACGAAATCGCCGCCCATACCGGCAGTAAGATTGATGACGACATCGACGCCGGAGGCCCGGATATAGCCGACGGCTTCGCGATAAAGCGCCGGGTCCCGCGCCGCCTTGCCGGTGGCGGGATTGCGCACATGCAGATGCACGATCGCGGCGCCCGCCGCAGCCGCTTCAAGCGCGGAATCGGCGATCTGGCGCGGCGTAACCGGAATCGCCGGGTGCTTGCCAACCGTGTCGCCAGCGCCAGTCACGGCGCAGGATATGATGACCTCGCGATTCACGCCAGAACTTCTCCCGGAAAAAGCGCGAACCCCTTCCCCCGTGAGAACGGGCGAAGGGACGAGATCTCCTATTGCATGGCGCCTGGACCGGGGATCGCTCCCGGCGGGGATTTACCGAGAATGATCATGCCGAGGACCTCATCCTTGGTGACGTCCTGGGTCCTCGCTGTGCCGACGACCTGCCCGTTTTTCATCACGGAAACGCGGTCGGCGAGGTCGAAGACGTCGTGGATGTCGTGGCTGATGAGGAAGATACCGATGCCGTCGGCCTTGAGCTGCTTGATCAGCTCGCCGACCTGCGCCGTCTCCTGCGGACCGAGCGCCGCCGTCGGTTCGTCCATGATGAGGATGCGCGCGTTGAAATAGATGGCGCGGGCGATGGCCACGGACTGGCGTTGACCGCCCGAGAGGGATTTTACCGGGTCTTTGAAACGGCGGAAATTCGGGTTCAGTCGCCCCATAACCTTGCGTGCTTCCGACTCCATGGCGGAATCGTCCAGCGTACCCCAGGTCGTCAAAATCTCGCGGCCGAGGAACAGGTTCGACGCCGCATCGACATTGTCGGCGAGCGCCAGGGTCTGGTAGATCGTCTCGATGCCCACCGCTTTGGCGTCGCGCGGATTGTTGATCGTGACTTCGGCGCCATTGATCAGGATCGAGCCATGGTCGCGCTTATACGCGCCCGAAAGCACCTTGATCAGCGTCGATTTGCCCGCGCCGTTATGACCGAGCAAGCCAACGACCTCTCCCGGGTAGAGATCGACCGAGGCGTGATCGACAGCCCTGATGCCGCCAAAGGCGATCGAAATGTCGCGCATTTCGACAAGCGGAGCGGTTCGTTCGCCGTCGGCGGGGGTCGCTTGAATTTCCATCGCAGCCTCGTTCACGTTTGCCGGCGGCGGTACAGTTGATCGATCCACACCGCGAACACCAGCACCGATCCAACGATAACGTCCTTCACGGCGCTATCGAAGTTGAGCAGCGTCATGCCGGATTGCAGCGATTGCATCACCAGCGCGCCGAGCATGGCGCCGTAGATTGTGCCAATGCCGCCCGCCAGCGAAGTGCCGCCGATAACGGTCGCCGCGATCACATACAACTCGTCGAACTGGCCGAGCGAGTTCGACGCCGCATCCAGGCGGGCGGCGGAGATGCAGGCTGAGACCGCCACAAGCATGCCCATCAGCATGAACATCATCAGCGTGATCTTGCGCGTGTTGACGCCCGCCAGTTCGGCCGCCTCCGGATTGCCGCCGATCGCGTAAATATAGCGGCCGAATTTGGTGCGGGTGGCGATGAAGGTCATGGCGACGCCGACGCCGAGGGCGATAAGTACGGGAATGGCGAAGCCGTGCGCGAAAATTAGTCCTTCCGGCGGAACCGAGATGTTGTTTTCCTTGGCGTACGCTTCAGCGACCCTGGGCGGCCATGCGTATGCGTTGACCACGAACACCGTGCCCAGCGAAAGGACGCAGCCGACGATCCCGAGGAAAAACTCCGCCCAGATCGGGCGCTGCGGGAATTGGAACCGCGATCGGGCCGCGCGGTTTGAAAGAATTCCCGCCAGAATCGCGAGACAAGCAACAGCTCCGAGCGTCCAGCTTGCCGTTCCGCCGATCCAGGCGGCCCTGGGCGTGCCCCCGATCAGTTCGAACCGGCCGTCCATTGGGGCGACCGTCTCGCCGCGGATCACCCACCAGGCCGCGCCATTGTAAACGATCAGACCGCCCAGCGTCACGATAAACGAAGGGATGCCCGCGTAAGCGACGAGGAAGCCGTTAAACGCGCCGAGGGCGGCGCCGAGCGCGATCGCAATAAAGACCGCGATAATCCAGATTGCCGGGTGGTCCGAGCCAAGCGTCGGCGCCAACCAATAGGCCTGCGCGACGCCCTGCACAACGCCGATGAAGCTCAGCATCGAACCGACTGACAGGTCGATGTGGCGCATCACGATGATAAGCACCATGCCGGTGCTCATGATGGCGATGGCGGAGGTCTGGACCGAGAGATTCCAGAGATTGCGTGGGGTGAGGAACACGCCTTCACCGGTGCGCCACTGGCCGAATATTTGGAAACCGACCCAAATGAGGATCAGCGCGCCGACCATGCCCAACAGGCGGGTGTCAATCTCCGTCGCGCGCAAGAAGCGTTGCACTGCCCCTTCGGGCGCCGCCATGCGGCTGGAGTTCGCATCCGCCACGCTCGCCATTAACGCCTCCCCAACCCATTTTTCGTATTCCCTCCCCAGTGGGAAGGGCTAAGGGAATGCGTTGACCGGGCCGCGCAACCCTCGCGAGCTGCGCGGTCAGTCATGCAATTCGGAGCCGTTTGCAACCAGCTCCGCAGCTCAGGCTCAGCCGCAGGCTTTGACCGTGCCCGCCTTGACGCCGGCGCAAGCCTTGTCCTTGGTGACCCAACCGGTATCGATCGCGTCGTTGAGGTTGGCCTTGGTAAGCGGATCGGGCGGAAGCAGGATGGTGTTCATCTCCACGCCCTTCTTACCCTTGTTGAACTTCATGACGCCGGGAAGATCAGCGATTTTCTTCCCATCGGCGATGGCGATCGCCACTTCAGCGGCTCTCTTGCCGAGCACGCGGCTGTCCTTCCAGATCGAGACCGTTTGCGTGCCGAGCGCGACTCGATTGATCGCCGCGAGGTCGCCGTCCTGCCCGGACACCGGGACTTGGCCGTCCATGCCTTGCGCCTTCAAGGCGGCGACGACGCCAGAAGCCATGCCGTCATTCTCAGCCACGACTGCGTCGACCTTGTTGTTCTGCTTGGTCAGACACTGCTCCATGTTCTTTTGGGCGTTGTCGGGCTTCCAGCCGTCGGTGAAAGTCTCGCACACATTCTTGATCTTGCCCGCGTCGATCGCCGGCTTCAGGACCTCCATGATGCCGCTGAACAGGAATGTCGCGTTCGGATCGCCCTTGTCACCCTTGATAAATGCGTAGTTGCCCGCCGGCTTGGCCTTCTGGACCTCCTGCGCCATCAAACGGCCGACGCCAATATTGTCGAAGGTGATATAGAGCGAATTCGGATCTTCGAACTGCACGTCATAGGCGATCATTTTGACGCCGGCGTCGTTGGCCGCCTTGATCGAAGGCAGGATCGCATCCGAATCAAACGCGACGACCAGAATGACATCAACTTTCTGGGCAAGAAGGCCTTCTATATCAGTCGCCTGCTTGGCAGCGGAGCCCTGCGCGTCGGCCGAGATATAGGTGTCGCCCGCGGCCTCGACGATCTTCTTGATCGTTGCGTCGTCGGTCTTCCAGCGCTCTTCCTGGAAGGTCTTCCAGGAGGCGGCGATCTTCTTGCCAGCGGCCTCGGCCGGCGTCCCCCAAGCGCCGACCAACAGCGCACCGGACAAAGCCGACAGCATCACCCCGTAGGCGAGCGTCTTCAAATTCTTCATCAATTTCCTCCCTCAAAAGCCGCTGTATTTCATTGGCTGCGGCCTCGAACTCCAGAGTCCGGCCTTGGCTGGCGCGCCGCGCGGCTGATCGCGCTCGGGGAGATTGCCGGCGATCCGCTCGTATTGTCAACGTGCTAACGCGGTTGGGGGAATTATTTCTTTGTCTCGCGCATAAATGTGGGGAGCCTGACGAGCGAGCCGCGCCTGACTGAGCAGCGCCTGACTGAGCCGCGCCTGACTTGCTCCGGCGGGGGATTTCGGCTTTGCTGCCGAATGACCGCACCTGCTCGCGCGAGCAAGAAGCGCGGATTCGAGGACAGAGGCGCGGTGCATGAAGACGGCGGCTATGGCGGCCAGAGTGGCGATTTGCGTTCTTGGTGCGATAAGCCAGGTGCGCGGCGCTAGCTGGGACGAAAAAGTATTCTCCTCGCATGTCGACTTCGCCGCCGTCGCCAGCGCCGGAGAGGCCGCAATCCCCGCGCTGATCGCTCGCGGTCGCGAATTGTTCAAGGCGAAGTTCACGCTCGAAGATGGCGCCGGGCGCCCCAAGGCGACGCAGGCCATCGTGCCCACAAAGCGCAAGCGCGGAACCAACCCCGCGTTCACGCGCACCAGCGGCCCGGACGCGATTTCCTGCGCGGGCTGCCACAACGATCCGGTCACCGGCGGCGCCGGCGATTTCGTCGCCAATGTTTTCGTCTCCGAAGGGTTCGAGAGCGCGGAATTCGATACGACCGATCCGACGTTTTCCAGCGAGCGGCACACGATGGCGCTGATGGGCGTCGGTCTCGTCGAGTTGCTGGCGCGCGAGATGACCGCGGAGCTGCGCGCCGAGCGCGACGAGGGCGTCAAGCGCGCATGGGCGGAAGGCAAGGACACAACCATCGATCTCGTCTCGAAAGGCGTGCGTTTCGGCCAGATCGTCGCGCATCCCGACGGCATGCTCGACCTCGATCGCATCGAGGGCGTCGACGCCGATCTGATCGTGCGCCCGTTCAGCCGCAAAGGCGTATTCACTTCTTTGCGCCAGTTCACCATTAACGCGATGAACGTTCATCACGGCATGGAGGCAGTCGAGCGCTTTGGCGTTCGCTGGACCGGCACGCATGACTTTTCCGAAAGCGGCGTTCCCGACGCGGTGACGCCGGGCGACATTTCCGCTCTCGTGGCGTTTCAGGCGACGCTCGCCCCGCCGATCGAAAAAACCGACCTGCCCACCGATTGGCGCGCAGCGGCGAGCGAGGGCGCCAGGCAGTTCGAGGCGCTCGGATGCGCTTCCTGCCACATCAAAACGCTGCCATTGCGCTCGATGAGCTTCACCGACCCCGCGCCGTACGACATGGCCGGCACCTTGCGAGCCTCCGAGACCGCTGGTGCGATCCGCATCGATCTCGCCAAAATGCCCTTCGCCAGCCACCTTCAGAAAAACGACAAGGGCGAATGGCTGGTTCCGCTGTTCAGCGATCTCAAACGCCATCTCATCGTCGACGCGCAGGTCAACGCTCTGGGCAACGAATTGCAGGCGCAGCGCTTCGTCGAGCGCGATGTGTTCCTGACGCCGCGCCTATGGGGCGTCGGCTCGACGGCGCCGTATGGACATCGCGGCGATTTCCGCTCGCTTGGCGAAATCATCGCCGCGCATGGCGGCGAGGGACGCTTCGCTCGCGACGCCTATCTGGCCGCCGATGAAAAGGCGCGCGGCAGCGTCATCGCCTATCTCCGCTCGCTCCAGCTCGAGGCGCCATGATGCGGCGGCTTTTCGCTCTTCTCGCGGCGATTTGCTGCGCGTCCGCGCACGCCGACGACACCCCGCCCAAGCCCCTTGGCGACATCCCCGTCATGCACGAGGAAGCCGCCGCCGCCGGCATCGGCAATGTCTACGACGGTCCTTGGGAGTTCTTTGTCGGCGGCGGCGGCGCGGCGCTCGATTGCGACGGCTCGGGATTTCCCAGCGTGTTTCTGGCCGGCGGCAAGAACCCGCCCAAACTGTTCGTCAACAAATCGACGCGCGGCGGCCCTCTGCGCTTCGAGGAAAGGCCGCTCGGCATCGAGGCGAACCAGCACGAACTCGACAACGCCACGGGCGCCTATCCCATCGATATCGACGGCGACGGCCACATGGATCTCGTGCTGCTGCGCGTCGGCGGCTTCACGCTGCTGAAAGGCGGCCCCAACTGCGTGTTCAGCCTCGCCAACAAGGCCTGGAACTTTGAAGGCGATCCGGGCTGGGTGACTTCGTTCGCCGCAACCTGGGAGCGCGGCGAGAAGTTTCCGACGCTCGCCATCGGGCACTACGTCGACCGCTCCGCGCCGGGTTCTCCTTACGGCACTTGCGAGGATAATTCGCTCTACCGCCCGCAGCCCGGCGACAAGCCCGACTATTCCGTGCGCACGCCGCTCGCGCCGGGATTCTGTGCGCTTTCGATGCTGTTCACCGACTGGAATCGCTCGGGCACGCCGTCGCTGCGCGTCTCCAACGACCGGCAATATTATCGCGGCGGCGAAGAGCAGTTGTGGCGCGTCGAACCGGGCAAGGTTCCGCGGCTTTACGGGCGCGCCGATGGCTGGCGCCATGTCTCGGTGTACGGCATGGGCATCGCCGAGGGCGAAATCGACGCCGACGGCTACCCGGAGTACGCGCTGACGTCGATGGGCGACACCAAGCTGCAAAAACTCGATCCTGATGAGGCGGGCAAGGGCGAGGCGCCTGTCTACCGCGATATCGCGGGCGAGCGCGCCGCCACCGCGCATATTCCCTACGCTGGCGGCGATCTCAAACCATCGACCGGATGGCACAGCGAATTTGCCGATTTCAACAACGACGGCTTGCTCGATCTGTTCATCGCCAAGGGCAATGTCGAGGCGATGCCCGACTTCGCGGCGTTCGATCCGAGCAATCTGCTGCTGCAGCAATGGAACGGCAAGTTCGCCGAGGCGGGCGCGGAAGCGGGCATCGCGCTAAACCGCAAGAGTCGAGGCGCGCTGGTCGACGATTTCAATCTCGACGGCAAGCTCGACCTGCTCGTCGTCAACCGTTCGCAGCCCGCCAGCCTGTTTCGCAATCTCGGCGCCAGGACAGACGGCGACCCGATCGAGATGGGCAACTGGATCGAGATCAAGCTGGCGCAACCCAATCCTAATCGCAATGCCGTGGGCGCGCGGATAGCCGTCAAGACGGGCACGCGCACGATGACGCGGATGGTGCAGGTCGGCGGCGGCCACGCCTCGGGGCACGCCGGCTTCATCCACGTCGGCCTCGGCGCCGCCGAGCGGGCGGAAATCCGCGTGCAATGGCCGGATGGCGAATGGAGCTTTCCCTACCGCGTCTTCGCCAACCAGTTCGTTATCATCGACAGAAAAAAAACTCAGGCGGCGTACTGGTATCCCGGCCGTTAATTCAGCGGGCGCCGGCGTCCGAGGGCCACAGCATCGGCGGCGTCGTGTCGCCGGGCCCGAGCGAGCGCTGCATCAGGACCGAATCCGTCCAACGGCCGAACTTGTACGCCACCGCCGGCAACACGCCGACCTGACGAAAGCCGAAGCTCTCGTGCAGGCGGATGGAGGCGGTGTTGGCGGCGTCGATATAGCCGATCAATTGCCGTCGCCCCGCCGCGACGCAGGCGTCGATCAACTGGGATAGCAACGCGCGCCCGACCCCAAGCCTGAGATACTCATGATGCACGTAGATCGAGTGTTTGAGCGTGTAGCGGTAGGCGGGGCGCTTGCGAAATGGCGCCGCGTAGGCATAGCCAACAACCCTCCCGCGCAATTCCGCGACGAGATGCGGCAAGCGGTTCTTGCGCATGGTCTTGCGCCGGCGTTTCAGATCTTCGGAATCGAGCGGTTCCGCCGCCTCGAACGCGCTTGGTTCGACGCCGCGGCGGATATGCTGGCGATAGATCGCCAGCATGATCTCGATGTCTTCGTCGCGCGACGGGCGGACGAAAATGGCGGGAGCAGAAGCGCTCGTCGCCGCGCTCGCCGTTACGTTCGCTTATTCCGCCAAGGGCGCCACCAGTTCATTCGCGTACCACGTAGGTGTAGAACCTGATTGCGCCGGACGGGTCAACTTCCCGGTAGAGCCCTTGAATTTCCGCCTCGAAGCCGGGGAACAGGTTGGCGCTCTTCTGGAACGCAAGGAGATAGTCGATCATCGGACGCGCGCGCTCGGACAGCCGCTCGCCGGGGACGATCGTCGCGATGCCCGGAGGGTAGACGACAAACAGCGTTGTGGCGATCCGCCCTTCGATCGAGTCGATGGGCAAATAGTCGACGTTGTTGCGCACGAGATGACGCCCGGCCTCGATCGGCGGCATCGCCGCCTCGGGCAGATGTTCGCCAAGGAATTGCGCTTTCTGCAATGCGCTAACGCCGGCCGAGCGATAGAACGCGTGCATCTCAGCGCAAAGGTTGCGCAGGCGCAGGCCGCGATAACGCTGCGGACGCTTTGCCACAAACTCCGGCATCATATCGTCGAGCAGCGCGTTCTCGTCATGCAGCCGCTTGAAGGCGACGAGCGCGCTGACCAGGGTTCCCGCCTTACTCGCCTCGACGCCCGGCGTCAGCAGGAACAGCAGCGAATTGAGATCGTTCTTCTCCGGCACGACGCGATTTTCGCGCAGATATTGCGCGACCACGGGCGCCGGAATGCCGTGCGCATCGTACTCGCCAGTCGCTCGATTGAAGCCTGGCGTCAGCAACGTCAGCTTGTTCGGATCGGTCATGGCGAAGCCCGGCAGAACGTGGCCAAAACCGTGCCACTTGGCGCCCGGCGTCAGTTCCCAGAAGCGCGCGTTGCTGGCGAGCTGATCGGTCGACAGGCTCTCCCAAGCGACTTCGTGCGGCCTGCCCTCATTGGCGACGTCCGGCAGCAGCAAGCGGTCGGGAACGAACGGATCGAAAAACCAGCGCCGCGCCGGATCGGCTTCCTTCGCCTCGAATTCACGCCCGATGGCGCGCAGTTTCTTGCGCAGTTCGATGCCGAGACGGATCGTATCGTCCCACAGCACTTCGCCCGAGCGACCCTTCATCATCTGCGCGCCGACATCGAGCGAGGCGAACAGCGGATAGAACGGCGAAGTCGACGCGTGCTGGAGAAAACTCTCGTTGAGCCGGCGATGCTCGACGCGGCGGCGCTGGCCCTTGATGTGCCTGTCCTTCACATGGATTTGCGACGCCTGCGAAAAACTGGCGAGCTGCTTATGCGCCGATTGCGTCGCGATGACGCCCGGCGAGTTCTCGCCAAGATTGCGCAATCCCATCGCAAAGCGGCCGGCATACAGCGGATGAAATTTCATGAAGCCGGCCCAGGCTTCGTCGAAGACGATATAGTCGCAGAGGTGGCCGATGCGCTCGAGCACTTGCTGCGCGTCGTAGATCGTTCCGTCATACGTGCACTGCTCGATCATCGCGGCGCGGAACGGCCGCTCGCGCTTCCACGCTTCGGGGTCTTTGACGAGCGGGTTGGTGCGGATCGCCTCGCGCAGCGCGGTCTCGTTCAGCGCTTCGGGCATCATTGGGCCGATAAGGCCGAAGGCGTTGCGATCGGTGGGCACGTAGATCGGCACGCCGCCGCTCAGCAGCAGCGCGCCGTGATGCGCCGCCTTGTGATTGTTGCGATCGAACAACACGAGATCGCCCTCGGCAACGAGCGCCGAAAGGACGATCTTGTTCGATGCCGAAGTGCCGTTGAGGACGAAGTAGGTTTTCTCCGCGCCGAAAATCGCCGCCGCCTCTTTCTGCGCCTGCAACGCCGGGCCTTCATGCGTCAGCAGATCGCCGAGTTCGAGCACGGAATTGTCGAGATCGTCGCGAAACACCGCTTCGCCCAGATGCTCCATAAAAATCCGCCCGATCGGGCTGCGGCTATAAAAAATGCCGCCGTTGTGGCCGGGGCAGGTCCAGAGCTGATTGCCCTCCTCGGCGTAGTCGACCAGCGCGCCGAAGAAAGGCGTCTTTAACGTCTCGGCGTATTGCTTCAATCGGCTGACAAGATTCTTGGCGATGAATTCCGGCGTCTCCTCGGCGAGGAAGACGTAGCCGTCGATGAAGTCCAGCACTTCGATCGGCACGTCCTCGAAGCGCTTGCGCCGCACCAGCATGACGATCGGCATTTCCAGCCCGCGTCGGCGCATAAGATTGATCAGCGAAGCTGCCTTGCCCTCAAGCCCCTTCTTGCCCCAATCGACGACCATGCAGCCGATGGCGGCGTCGGTCTGCACGGCGATTTCCGCGTCCTCAATCCGGCGCGCCTTGATCACCTGAAAACCCATCTTGTCGATCGCCGTGATGATCTGCTGGATGCGCAGGCCTTCAAGATCGTCGGTATCGAAGTTGGGGGCGGAGAAGAGGAACGTAAAGCGCTGGAAAAAGTTCATTGCCGCCAGAATGTTGGAGATGGGTCAGGCACTGTCGGGAGAATTGATGACGGTGATTTGACGGTCAGTCTTGGTCGACGCGATTCTGGGGCAGAGCCTTATGACCGTCGCAACCTCTCCCGACCCTCAGACGTCGAGGCTGGATTGTGTCTCGGTGTCCTCGCGCTTGGACTTCTTAAACATTGAAGTGTCCTGCCAAGGCATTTGCAGCGGGTTGCTAAGCTCAAACAACTGCGCGATTGTTACAATCTGAATTTTGGGAAATTGCCCATATTCGGTCTTGTAAAAGCCAGCGGCGGCCGCTTGCGCAATCATACCTTTGGTCGGCGTCTCCAGCATAAGGAATACACCCATTTTGGCGCCTTCCTGCTCAACGGTGACGATAAGGTCTTTCACCATAGCTGGATTGAGGCTTTGGCCGCCTTTCACGGAGACGATAGCCTTCTCCGTCTTTTTGCCGTCCGGCTTGAAGTAGAGATAGCCGTCGATGCCGCCATCACCGCCTTTCTTGCCGCCCTTGTATGGCTGCGCCTCAATCATCGACAACGCCCACTTCTGAAATTCGTATTTGTCCTGCAAGGCAAGCGCCTGCGCGCCGCCAAGGTCCTTCGGCACACCGACTGTGTCAAATGTCATTCGCGGGAAGGCTTCTTTCAGGCGTCGACGAATGAGACCGATAGCAAGGTGTGTAATATCAATGCCGATCCAACGTCGCTTGAGTTTGGCCGCGGCGTGTAGCGTTGTACCGCAGCCGCAAAAAGGGTCGAGAATGACATCGCCTTCGTTGGACGACGCAGCGAGGATACGCTCAAGGAGAGCAACAGGCTTTTGCGTAGGATAGCCAAGGCGTTCTTGAGCACGGGCATTTACAGGAGCAATGTCTGTCCAGATCGTCGTAACCACATTGCCTTTTTGCTCGTCCAAGAACCGTATGAATCTGGGACGCTTTCCAGTGTCGAACGAACCGTCGGCCTTCTTTGGATACCAAATCAATCCGTTGTCATCGTGCTCGGCCATTGTCTTCTTCGAGAATCGCCAACCCATTGGTGGCGAGGGAAACCCCTTCCATTCGTACATCATGTTAGGGCGCGGAGAAGGGCTCAAAATCGATGTAAGCTGAAAGCGACGACCGTGCTCGTCGACGGCGCCATAGTGTGAATCTAGGTAGTCGTCCGCGTGCGCGTCGAACGGAACATTCCAGGTGAATTTCTCACCCTTCGTATAAAAGTAGAGCTTGTCGGCAACTCGGCTCCAAGTCTTACTATCGCTATGTGCGCCGGTTCGTTTCCAGGTGATCTCATTGCGGAAATGTTCTTTGCCAAAAACCGCATCTAGCAATATTTTGAGATAGTGGCTCGCGGTCGGATCACAATGTAAGTAGAGGCTTCCAGTCGGTTTCAATACACGTCGCAATTCGATCAACCGAACAGCCATCATCGCGAGATACGCCATCAAATCATTTTCGCGTAGAAACTGGCGCATCGCGATCAGCATTGTCGCTGCATCGGAGTTGCCGGACTGGACTACCTCGTCGAAAGCCTGCTCCGCGGCGCTCGTCCAATGCCAAGTGTCGTCAAACGCTTCGATCTGCGCTTGGCTCTGATGCCCGTCGGGCGCCTTGAATAGGACATTGTACGTAGCGTTGGAATTGAAGGGCGGGTCGAGATAGATCAGATCAACCGAATCGCTCGGGCGCTCGCGCAGAATTGCGAGGTTGTCGCCATAGTAGAGCGTGTTACGGGGGACCTTGATCATCACCAAACGACATTTTTGAGAGCTAAGAAAGCGCGAGCCTCGGTCAATTCTCTTACTTTGCGACTAGCGGCCATAAGGTAGCCTTGCGAACGAATCGCTCCGATAATGTGTTAAGTATATCACGCTGCCAACGCCCCGACGCGCTTAATTTCCCACTCGAGTTCCACGCCGCTCGTCTCGCGCACGCGCCGCCGCACTTCCTCGCCCAGCGCCTCGATATCCCCGGCGCTGGCGCCGCCCGTGTTGATGAGGAAATTGCAGTGCATCGGCGAGACCTGAGCGCCGCCAGTCCGCAATCCCCGGCAACCCGCGGCATCGATCAACTGCCAAGCCTTGTGCCCCGGCGGATTCTTGAAGGTTGAACCGCCGGTCTTTTCGCGGATCGGCTGTGCGGCTTCGCGGGCGGCGGTGACGCGCTCCATCTCCGCGACAATCGCCTCGCGCGAACCGGGCCGTCCATGAAACAATGCGCGCGTGAAGATGATGTCTTCAGGCACGCCGCAGTGGCGGTAGGCAAAGCCCATTTCGGCGGTGGGGAAGGTTCGTGCAGTGCCCTGACGATCGACGCCGTGCGCTTCGATCAGAATGTCGCGCGTCTCGCCGCCATGCGCGCCGGCGTTCATGCGCAAGGCTCCGCCGATCGAGCCGGGAATGCCGCGATAGAACGCCAGGCCGTCGATGCCGACCTCCGCCGCCGCTTGCGCGACGCGCATGT
>JAYUFK010000143.1:0-5460 GCA_043739325.1 Methylocapsa sp.
CCGAACCTTCGCCGTTTACATGCTGGCCAGTCGGCGCAATGGCACGCTTTATATCGGCGTGACGAACAATCTGGCGGTGCGAGTCCACCAGCACCGGACGGGAACGGGCGGCGTGTTTACGCGCCGCTATCGCGTTTCGCAGCTTGTCTGGTGCGAACGCTACGAGGATGTCAACGAGGCCATCGCGCGAGAAAAGCAATTGAAGAAGTGGGAACGGCGCTGGAAACTGAAGCTGATTGAGGATTTCAATCCGCGCTGGTCCGACATGTACGACACGCTCAACCAGCAGCTTTGTCGTTCCGGATCGGAAACCTGCCTGACTCATCGCGCCTGCGGCTCCACCAATACCCGCGTTCGTGGGAATGACAAAGCGCGCCCAGCCGCGTGTCCCGGTAATTCCCGCGCACGCGGGAATCCAGACACGTATCCCCGCCGACTATCAGAAGGCTTTGCGCACCCTACCGCATTTCGCGCATTGCCCATCGCGTCCCAGCAATTGCTCGTTACAGCGAGTAATACATGACGAAGCCTTTCGTCCAGACCAACTTCCACGCCTCATCGATTTTCCAATACACCCACGCGTGGATCGGCCAATGAAAGAGGCTGCCGCTTCGCTGAATGAACTCAGCCGATCGAATTGAGCGGTCCTTGAGACATGCGGGTCGTAACTCGAATCGTTGTTTTATCAGCGTCTGAGTGAGAAGCTCCTCGCTTTGCCCCGCGGGAAATTCGTCTGCCAAACGCTTGTTGAGTTCCGGAGACAAGGCGAGCGGCTCATTGGCTTCCCACTCGCTTTCGGCGGAGCAGGCGCCAATCGACCCTCCTGCGGCGCTTGCACCACGAAGAAGGGGCGGCGTTGGGGGATCCTCTCCGGTCCAGACAGTCAGAAATCCAATGACGAGGACCGCCATGGACGCCGCGACCAGCAGAATCTTTGTGGATCGGACCACGATTGCCCGCTTTCTCACATAACGGAAAAGGCATCTCCTGCGCTTCACCTACACCCTGAATGTTTCTCTCGAAAAGAGGCGGCCCGGAAAACTTTGCGGCGTGGCACAACAATTCCTTCCCAGACAAGATTGTTCGTGTTATGTTCGAAACCAAGGTTCGGCATCGACAGAATTGCAAAGGGGAAGCGGTTCAGCGTTACACTTGGAATATGTCGGTCGGGACGGACAAAAAGGAGAGTGGCGGTCGTCGTTCCCATTCGGTTTCACCGCCGCGACATCCCGAAAAAATGTGCATCGTTCGGCGCCCAGGCCTCTGAAATCGTTAAATCCCGGACAAATGTGCGAAAATCCCGCCGGCCCCGCTTCCGCGCCGCCCCAGCCACTCACTCGACAAGCCCGCGCCCGCCGTGGCAGAAAATCGGCGGGGAGTTTGGGCGATGTCGGCTGGCGAGTTCAAAAGCGCGCGGGACTTTTTATTGGCCTGCGGCGACGATTACGCGCTGGCCAAAGCCCGGTTCGCCTGGCCCAGACTCGAGCGCTTCAACTGGGCGCTCGACTGGTTCGACGCGGAGCTGGCGGGCGCGGCCACAGGCGGCCAGACCGCCTTGCGCATCCTTGGCGAGGGGGAAGCGTCCTGGACCTTTCGCGAACTGTCTGAGGCTTCCTCGCGCCTCGCCAACGGCCTGCGCGGCCTTGGCGCCAAGCGCGGCGACCGGCTGGTGCTGATGCTGGGCAACGTCGGCGCGTTGTGGATCGCCATGCTGGCGGCGATGAAGCTCGGCATCGTCGTGATCCCCGCCACGACCCTGCTGATGCCGGCCGACATCGCCGGCCGGCTGGCGCGCGGCCGGGCGAGGTTCATCGTCGCCGACGCCGCCGACGCGGAGAAGTTCGCCGGGCAGGGGAGCGAGCTCACCCGCATCGCGGTCGGCGCGCCGCCGGCGGGTTGGCTGGGGCTTGACGATCTCCTCAAGTCCCCCTCGCATTTCGAGCCGGACGGGCCAACGAATGCGTCCGACCCGCTGCTGCTCTACTTCACCTCCGGCACGACGGCGCGGCCCAAGCTGGTGCTGCATTCGCATGAGTCCTACCCGGTCGGGCATCTCTCGACGATGTTCGGTCTTGGCCTCAGACCCGGCGACGTCCACCTCAACATTTCCTCGCCCGGCTGGGCCAAGCACGCCTGGTCGAGCTTCTTTGCGCCGTGGAACGCCGGCGCGACAATCGTCGCGCTCAACAAGCGGTTCGAGGCGAGGGCGACGCTCGACGATCTCGTCGCCCACCAGATCACCTCCTTCTGCGCGCCGCCGACCGTCTGGCGGATGCTGATCCAGCAGGATCTGGCGCAATGGAAAGTCGCGCTGCGCGAGGCCAATTCGGCCGGCGAGCCGCTCAATCCGGAAGTGATCGACAAGGTCCGGCGCGCCTGGGGAATCAGCTTGCGCGATTCTTACGGGCAGACCGAAACCACGATGATGGTCGGCAACGCGCCGGGCCAACTCGTCAAGACCGGCTCCATGGGCCGCGCCATGCCGGGCTATTCGATCGCGCTGCTTGACGCCGAGGGACGCGATGGCGACGAGGGCGAGCTCTGCATCGCGCTGGGCGCGCGCCCGCTCGGGCTGATGCGCGGCTACCAGGATGACGAGGGCGGAAACGTGCCGCTGGATGGCGCATATTACCGCACCGGCGACGTCGCCAGCCGGGATGAGGCCGGCTATCTCACCTATGTCGGGCGCGCCGATGACGTGTTCAAATCGTCCGACTACCGCCTCAGCCCGTTCGAACTGGAGAGCGCGCTGATCGAACACGAGGCTGTCACTGAAGCCGCCGTTGTGCCGGCGCCCGATCCTCTGCGCTTCACGATTCCCAAGGCCTATATCGCGCTGGCGCCGGGCCACGCGCCCGACCGCGCCACGGCGCTGTCGATCTTCAGGCAAGTCAACGCGCGGCTCGCGCCCTACAAGCGCATCCGCCGCATCGAGTTCGCCGAGCTTCCCAAGACAATTTCCGGCAAAATCCGCCGGGTCGAATTGCGCGCCCGCGAGAACGAACTCGCCCGCGAAGGCCTCAGGGCGCCGCGGGAATACCGGGTGGAGGAGTTTGCCGAACTTGGCTGAGGCGTAGCGGGAAGCGCTCTTGAAATCGAGTTGGAAAGCGATGGATGAGGAGTTTCCGGCGCGGGAGACCAATGCGCCGACCCCTCATCCAACCGCGATCCGCGAGCCGCGGGGACGGCTCGAAGTTTCCTTACATGGCCGTCAGCATGCCGTGGCCGCTTGGCGTGGTCATGCTCTCGCAAGTGCCCTTGGCGACATATTTCCAGGCGTGGCCATCGTAGTCGACCTTCGAAGTGCCCGCGCAGGTCGTTCCGGCGCCGGCGGCGCAGTCGTTCTTGCCGGCGAGCGAGACGCCGTAGCACTTGTCGGCGCCAGGCTGCGGCGCGGCCGGTCCGGCCTTGGCGACGCTGGCCATGGCCAGCGCGGCGACCAGCGAACCCGCGAGGGTGGCGGCAAGAGTGGTCCTGGAGGTCATTGAGAGTTTCCTTCTGAAAAGGCTTTGATATAGGCGCCGGTCTGGTTCCGCGCCGCCGCCGAAGGGTTTCGGCCTGGCAGATAGCTTTTCTCCGCCCGCGGGCAAACATTACGTTTGCCAGCGATCACGAAAAAGTGAGCTGTTGCTTTCCGGCTCGCCGACTTCCACAGCAATGCAGCCAAAACGGTGGCCGCGGCTTGCCCTTTGCCCGTCGCTCCTGTCATTTGACGACCCGCCGATCCCGGCGCAGCTCTCGATTCGCTTTGTTCCTCCAGAGACTTCGCCGATGCGTCTTTCCCGCTATTTCCTGCCCACCTCGCGCGATACGCCCAAAGAAGCCGAGATCGTCTCGCATCGCCTGATGCTGCGCGCCGGCATGATCCGCCAGGAGGCGGCCGGCATCTACGCCTGGCTGCCGCTTGGGCTGCGCGTGTTGTCGAAAATCAGCGCGATCGTGCGCGAGGAGCAGAACCGCGCCGGCGCGATCGAATTGCTGATGCCGACGATCCAGTCGGCGGATCTGTGGCGCGAGTCCGGACGCTACGACGACTATGGCAAGGAAATGCTGCGGATCAAGGATCGGCACGAGCGCGATATGCTCTTCGGTCCAACGAACGAAGAGATGATCACGGAGATTTTCCGCGCCTCGGTGCGCTCCTACAAGGATCTGCCGCTCAATCTCTATCATATCCAGTGGAAATTTCGCGACGAGGTGCGCCCGCGCTTCGGCGTCATGCGCTCGCGCGAATTCCTGATGAAGGACGCGTATTCGTTCGATCTCGACGCGGCGGGCGCGCGCCATTCCTACAATAAAATGTTCACCGCCTATCTCAGGACGTTCGCCCGTCTGGGCCTCACCGCCATTCCGATGGTCGCCGACACCGGGCCGATCGGCGGCGATCTCAGCCACGAGTTCATCATCCTGGCCTCAACCGGCGAGAGCGAGGTTTTTTGTCACAAGGACTATTTGGGCTTTGCGCCGCCGCCCGAGGGAATCAATTTTGACAGCGTCGAGGCGATGCAAGGCGTGTTCGGCAAATGGACATCGCTCTACGCCGCGACATCGGAAAAACACGATGCGGAAAAATTCTCCGCGCTGGACGAAGTGTCGCGCATATCGGCGCGCGGCATCGAAGTCGGCCATATTTTCTACTTCGGAACCAAATATTCGGAACCGATGAAGGCCGTCGTCAACGGCCCCGATGGCAAGGAGCACTTAGTGCATATGGGTTCCTACGGCATTGGCCCCAGCCGCCTCGCGGCGGCGCTGATTGAGGCGGGCCATGACGAGGCGGGCATCATATGGCCGGACGCGGTCGCCCCCTTCGCTGTCGGTCTCGCCAATCTGAAGGTCGGCGATAGCGCGGTCGATGGCGCCTGTGCTCAAATCTATGGCGCGTTGAGCAGGGCTGGCGTCGATGTGCTGTATGACGACCGCGACGAACGTCCCGGCGCCAAATTCGCGACGATGGACCTGATCGGACTGCCCAACCAGATTATCGTCGGACCCAAAAGCCTTGCCGACGGGAAAGTCGAGATCAAGAATCGGCGCAGCGGCGCGCGTCAGCTCGTCAGCATCGACAACGCAATCTTCCAGCTTGGAGGCAAGGCGTGAATTTCCATCGATGCTTCGCCGCGCCGACTGCTGCGGTCACAAGGAGCGGCGCATGAGCGCGGTTTCGATTGAATCCGCGCAGGCGCTGGAAATTCCGACGACCAAAGCTTTTTCCTCGTTTGAGTGGATGGTTGCGCTGCGCTACCTCAGGGCGCGCCGCGCGCATGGTTCGATTTCGGTCATCGCCGGCTTTTCCTTTTTGGGCATTGTGCTGGGCGTCGCCGCCCTCATCGTGGTGATGTCGGTGATGAACGGCTTTCGCCACGATCTGCTCGACAAGATGATCGGCCTCAATGGCCATATGTTTTTGCAGGGCGTCGATACGCCCCTGACCGACTATGAAGCCGTGACCGACCGCGT
>JAYUFK010000144.1:0-36005 GCA_043739325.1 Methylocapsa sp.
CGTGCGCCGCAGCAAGCAAAACACGTACCGGACAGTCGTGGGACAAGCCCGGCCATGACGGCGATTCCAGTCGAACGCAAGCGGCACTAGCTTAGAGCATCCTCCTCGGCCGCCGCAGCAATGCAGCGGCTGCTTTTTTGCGTGCGTCCGCTAGCCGAGGTTGATCCGGTACTAGATGAACCCTGAACGCTCCGCGACTGCGTCATAAAGCCGTCGCGCGGTCTCGTTGGTCTCGTGCGTCATCCAGTACAGACGTGGCGAACCCGCTTCGCGGGCCTTCCCGACGGCCGCTTCGATCAGTGCACGCCCAACGCCGTGGCCGCGCGCGGCGGCGCTGGTGAACAGATCCTGCAAATAGCAGGTCGGGCTGATCATCGCGGTATTTCGGTGAAAGACATAATGCGCCAGCCCGATGAGTGCCTCGCCGCGCTGCGCCACAAGCGCGTGGACCGGCTCATAGGCGTCGAAAAACCGCGACCAGGTCATTTGCGTCACGGTGCCGGGAATAGTGCGGTCGTAGAAGTCATTGTAGCCCTGCCACAGCTGTCGCCATTGCTCGAAATCACCCTGCGCAATGGAGCGTACGAGGCCGTCAGCCATTTTGCGCCCCTTCAAAATCGCGCGCCGCTATTCTTTCGCCTTGGGCAGGAACCACGCGAACATCCCAAAATAAACGGGATAAGGTATGTGGTTCATGAATTTGAGAAACCACGACAGGCGGCGCGGGAAAGTGATCTCGAAGCCTCCGCGCTCGAACCCGTTGCAGATTCGCTAGGCGGCGTCGGCGGATTCGATCATGAACATTTTGGGATCCTCGCGCCGGCCGTCGGTGAGCGGCGTCCTGACACAGCCAGGATTGACGATCTGCACGGTGACATCTGACTGGCCGGCGAGGAACTTGGCGCCGACCGCCATCGAAATGACCGCCGCCTTGCTCGGGCCATAGGGGCCGTTGTTGGGCAGGCCGCCAAAGCCGGCGATCGAGGCGGTAATAGCGATCTGGCCTTTGCGCCGACCGCGCATCGCCCGCATCGCCGGGTTGAGGCAATTGGCGACGCCGAGCACGTTAAGATCGAACGTCTTGCGGAACGCCTCGCCGCCGTAGTCGCCCGGCGGATCGTCAAACCAGCTCCCGGCGTTGAGGAACGCCAGCGCGATTGGCCCCTTCGATTCAATCAACTCGAACGTCTTCAGGCAGGCGTCGCGATCGGTCACATCGAGCTGCGCAACCTCGATGCGTCCTGTCAAACCAGCCGCTTCCCGAGCAAGCGACTGCAATTCCTCGACGCGGCGGGCGCTCGTATAGACCACATAGCCGCGCTTCGCGAGTTCCAGCGCCACGCCGCGCCCGATCCCGGAACTTGCGCCGGTCACCCAAGCCGATCCGTCGCCTGGGCGCGCCCTGTAACTCATGCGAAACGCTCCATAGTTAACAATTCGTCAACGATCCACAAACCATTGTTTGGAATTATTGACCCGCAGCGCCCGCCAGAATGGTAAACGCCGCGCGCTTGACGGGGGCGGCGCAGCATCGGAAAAGACCTGCCACCCGAGGTTTCCGGTGAAACGAAATGCCCAACGTCACGCTTATCGACAATTACGACAGCTTCACCTTCAATCTCGTGCATTATCTGGGCGCGTTGGGCGCTGATGTATCTGTGTGGCGCAATGATGAAATTTCGGTCGCCGATGTGATGGCCGCCAAGCCCGACGCGATCGTGCTGTCTCCCGGCCCGTGCACGCCGAACGAAGCCGGCATCTGTCTCGATCTCGTGCGCGCCGCAGCTGCGTCGACCCCGTTGCTGGGAGTCTGCCTCGGCCATCAGGCGATTGGCCAGGCGTTTGGCGGCGAGATCGTGCGCGCGAGCGCCCCGATGCACGGCAAACTTTCGCGCATCACGCATAATTCCAGCGGCATCTTTCGCGGCATCAACGGGCCATTCCAGGCGACGCGCTATCACTCGCTGCTGATTGAGCGGAGCACGGCTCCCGCTGAACTGGAAATCTCGGCGCAGACCGACGACGGCGCGATCATGGGCGTCGCGCATCGCACGCTGCCGGTGCATGGGGTGCAGTTTCATCCCGAAAGCATCCTGTCCGAGCATGGCCATCTCATGCTGAAGAACTTTCTCGAACTGGCGGACGCGTACAATCGCGGGCGCGACAAGAAGCACTAGGAACACCGCGCCGCATGGAATTGTTCAAGCCGCTCATCGCAAAAGTCGCCACCGGCGCGGCGCTTTCACGGGCGGAGGCGATGGCCGCTTTCGACGCGATACTGTCAGGTGAAGTGACGCCAGCGCAGACCGGCGGCTTCCTGATGGCGCTGCGGGTTCGCGGCGAGAGCGTCGAGGAGATCACCGGCGCCGTCGCGGCTATGCGCGCCAAGATGCTGCGGGTGAAGGCGCCCGACGATTCTATCGATGTCGTCGGCACGGGGGGCGATGGGTCCGGCTCCTACAACGTCTCGACGCTGGCGGCGATCATCGTCGCGGCCTGCGGCGTTCCCGTCGCCAAGCACGGCAACCGCGCGGCCTCCTCGAAGTCCGGCACGGCGGATACGCTGGGTGCGCTCGGCGTGAAGATCGGCGTCGGCGGCGAGCAAGTCGAAGCCTGCATCAGACAAGCCGGAATCGGCTTCATGATGGCGCCGACGCATCACGCGGCGATGCGCCATGTCGGCCCGGTGCGCGTCGAACTGGGCACGCGCACGATCTTCAATCTGCTCGGACCTTTGTCCAATCCGGCCAGCGTTCGCCGCCACTTGATCGGCGTATTCTCCGGCGCGTGGCTTGAGCCGATAGCGCTTGTACTGCGCAATCTTGGCTCCGAGCGCGCCTGGATAACCCATGGCGGCGACGGTCTCGACGAAATGACGACGACAGGCCCAACCAGTGTCGTCGAGTTGCGCGACGGCGCGATTCACGCCTTCGAAGTAACGCCCGAACAAGTCGGCCTCGCCCGGGCGAAGCCGGCTGATTTGAAAGGCGGCGATGCGGTCCATAATGCAGCGGCATTGACGAGCGTTTTGGAAGGCGCGCACAATGCCTATCGCGACATCGCCGTGCTGAATGCGGCGGGTGCCTTGGTCGTCGCGCAAAAAGCGCGCAATCTGCAAGAGGGTGTCGAACTGGCGAGCGAAGCATTAAAGTCCGGGAAGGCGCGCCAGGTCCTGGCCCGTCTTGTCAGCGTCTCCAACGAATAGCGGGGCCGGGAGCGGCAATGTCGGATATTTTGCGCAAGATCGAAACCTACAAACGGCGCGAAATCGCCGAGGCCAAGGTGCGTGTGCCGCGCGCCACGCTTGAGCGCGAAATCCGCGACCAGTCGCCGCCGCGCGGCTTTGCCAAGGCGCTGGAGCGCGAACTGAATTCGGGACGTTTCGCGCTGATCGCCGAGATTAAGAAAGCCAGCCCGTCAAAGGGCCTGATCCGCGAGCATTTCGATCCGCCGGCATTGGCCAAAGCCTATCAGAGCGGCGGCGCCGCTTGCCTCTCCATCCTCACCGACGCGCCGTCGTTCCAGGGCGCCTCCGATCATCTCGTCAAGACGAAAGCCAAGACGCGCCTGCCGATCCTGCGCAAGGATTTCATGTTCGATCCCTATCAGGTGTTCGAAGCGCGCGCCTGGGGCGCCGATTGCATTCTCATCATCATGGCGGCGGTCGACGACGATACGGCGCGCACGCTCAACAAAACCGCGCATGATCTGGGCCTCGATGTGCTGCTGGAGACACATGACGAGCATGAGCTCAACCGCGCCCTGACACTCGAGGGCCGGCTTATTGGCATCAACAATCGCGATCTCAGAACCTTCGACACCTCGCTCGAAGTGTGCGAGCGGCTGGCGCGCCATGTCCCCGCTGGCAAGATTATCGTCGCCGAAAGCGGTATAACTTCGCATGCGGATTGTCGGCGGCTGGCGGATGCCGGCATCGAGACTTTTCTCGTCGGCGAGGCGCTGATGCGCAATTCCAATGTCGAGGCCGCCACGCGCACCCTGCTGACCGGCTTAGAGGCCGCATGAGCGCGCTGACCCATATCGCCGCGTCGGGCGAGGCGCGCATGGTCGACGTTTCCGCCAAGGACGATACAGCGAGAATTGCGATCGCGGAGGGCCGCGTGGCGATGGCGCAGGCGACCTTGCAAACGATCCTGTCGGGCAATGCGAAGAAGGGCGACGTCCTCGGCGCCGCGCGCATCGCCGGAATTATGGCGGCGAAGAAGGCGCATGAGCTGATCCCGCTGTGCCATCCGCTGCTGCTGACCAAGGTCAGCGTCGACATCGAACCCGACGCCGCATTGCCGGGCCTTTTGGTCCGCGCCGAAGTCAAATCGCGCGGCCAGACCGGCGTCGAAATGGAAGCGCTGACCGCTGTCTCCGTTGCCTGCCTGACCATCTACGACATGGCGAAAGCCGTGGACCGCGGCATGCGGATCGAGGGCGTGCGCTTGCTCTCCAAGAGCGGCGGAAAGTCTGGCGAATGGAAGGCGCCGTGAAACGCGAGCCGCTGATTACGGTTGAAGAAGCGCTGGCGCGCGTGCTGGCGTCAGTCAAGCATCCCGTCGCCGAGGAGAGCGTCACGATCGACGCCGCGAACGGGCGAACGCTGGCGCAGGACATCGCCGCCAAACGCACGCAGCCGCCCTTCGCCAATTCGGCGATGGATGGGTACGCCTTGCGCGCCGCCGACGCGCTTGCGCCAGGAGCGCGGTTGCGGGTGATCGGAGAATCCGCCGCTGGCCGGACGTTCTCCGGCAAGGTAGGCGCGGGCGAGGCGGTGCGGATATTCACCGGCGCCCCCTTGCCCGAGGGCGCCGACAGCGTGCTGGTGCAGGAACTGGCGCAGCGCGAGGGCGACATGCTGATCGTTGGCGGCAAGTCCGCGCCACAACAAAACGTCCGCGACGCCGGCCTCGATTTTCGCGACGGAGAGCCGCTCCTCGCGGCGGGGCGCCGCCTCAGTCCGCGCGATATCGCGCTCGCGGCGGCCGGCAATCATTCTGCTCTGCCCGTGCGGCGAAAACCGCGCGTGGCGATCCTGGCGACGGGCGATGAGCTTGTGCGGCCGGGCGAGGCGCTGGGCCCGGCGCAGATCGTCGCGTCGAACAATTTCGCCGTCGCCGGAATCGTCGCGGCTTGCGGCGGCGAGACTATAGATCTCGGCATCGCGCGCGATGAAATGCACGCACTGGAAAGCGCCTTCCGTCGCGCGCAAGAGCTCGAAGCCGACGTGCTGATCACCATCGGCGGCGCGTCGGTCGGCGACTACGATCTCGTGCAAAAAGCGCTCGTCGGCGCCGGGCTTGAACTCGGCTTCTGGCGCATCGCGATGCGGCCCGGCAAGCCGCTGATGCAGGGACGCCTTGGCGAGATGCTGGTGCTCGGCCTGCCCGGCAATCCGGTCTCGTCCGTCGTCTGCGCCATCCTGTTTCTGGCGCCCCTGCTGCGCAAACTCGTCGGCGATCCGCAGGCCGGCGCCGACAGCGGCGAGCCGGCGGCGCTTGGCGCGGACCTCGCCGCGAATGATTTCCGCCAGGATTATTTGCGCGCGACGCTCGCGCGGGACGCGGCTGGCGCGCTTGTCGCGACGCCATTCGCGATGCAGGATTCGTCACTGGTGAAATTCCTCGCCCGCGCCGACGCGCTGGTCATCCGCGCCGCTGACGCGCCTGCGGCGAAGGCCGGCGAAGCGTGCCGCGTGGTCCGGCTTGAGGGGTTCGGGTTCTGACTGCCGCGCAAGGAGCCGCCGCATGACCGCTGACAATGATCTCGCCGCGAAAGTTCGCGCCGCGCTCGTTGGCATCGCCACAACGAGCGAAGTAAAAATGTTCGGCGGGATCGCGTTCATGCTAAACGGCAACATGATGGCGGCCGCGTCGCGGCGCGGCCTGTTGCTGCGGGTCGGCAAGGACAGGTCGCCCGACGCCCTCGCGCGGCCCCGCGTGCGCGCGATGGAGATGCGCGGCCGCGTGATGGAAGGCTATGTCTACGCCGACCCGGCGGCGCTGACTGATGACGCCTTGCAGGCGTGGCTTCAGATGGCGCAAACATTCGTGCAAACCCTGCCGCCAAAGACAGCCCGCGCGAAACCGGCGGCGAAACCAAAGCGGAAGTGAAGCGCGTTCTTCGATAGTTTGACCTACCCCACCCGCAACGCCGCCGCCAGAAACGCGCGCCTCGAGTCCGGCATCTCAAGCCCGCGCGCGCCAAACAAATCACGCTCCAGAAAGAACCGCGTCAGGTGGAAGGCGCTGGCCAGATCGGCGGCGTCGGGCGTTGCACCCGCGCCGCCGCGCAAGAACGCCGGCAGCGGCAGAAGTTTGTCGCGCCACGGCTCCCCGGCCGAGGCGCTGACGGCGCGGCCGGATTTGGGCGAGACATAGATCAGGTCTTCGCGCGCGCCGGTCGCGACGCATTCGTCGAGGTCGAGCCGAAAGCCGCATTCGCTCAGCACATGCATTTCAAAATGCGCCATCAGCGCCGGCGCGATTTCCGGCGCGTCGAGATATTCGGCGATCAGCGTCAGCGCGGTGAACAGCGCTTCATGCGAGTCGCGTTCGGGCAGCAGGCGCAGCAGCGCGCCCAGATACGAAATGCCGGCCAGCGCCATGCCGCTGGCGATCAGTCGCCCTGCGCGCAGCTTCAGCGGCTCGATGGCGTAATTGCCAAGCTGCTCGTCAAGCCGGGCGCGCCAGACAAGGCCGAGCGTGTTGCCCGGCTGCAGCACGCCTTGCAGACGCGCCGAACGCGCGCCGCGCACAAGGCCGAGGTGGCGCCCATGCGCGCGCGTCATCGCTTCGACAATCGCCGACGTTTCGCCGTGGCGGCGTACGCCGATGACGATGCCCTCGTCGCGCCATTCCATGGCTTAGGCCAAGCCTGGCGAGCGCCCATTCCCTCCCCCCTTATGGGGGAGGGTTAGGGAGGGGGGTCGCGCCGCGGCTAAATGTTGTTGCGATGTCCGAACCGATCCGAACGAGCGGTGCGCGCCCCCACCCCGGCCCTCCCTCACAAGGGGGGAGAGGGAAGGGCGCGGCAACGACGTGGACGCGGTTTGACCCCTTAGTCTGGGTTGCTTCGCTTTGCTCGCAATGACAGTTGTTATCGCGGCGCCCTCAGCTCTTGGGAAAATCCAGTCCCATCGCGCGGTAGCGCTCGGGATCGTCGAGCCAGTTTTCGCGCACTTTCACGAACAGGAACAGATGCACCGGCGCGTCATTGGCTTCGGCGATGTCCTTGCGCGCCGCGGTGCCGACCGATTTGATCGTGCGCCCGCCCTCGCCGATGACGATCTTCTTGTGGCTGTCGCGCGACACGAAAATCGTCTGCTCGACGCGCGCCGAGCCATCCGCCTGCACTTTCCAGCTGTCGGTCTCGACCGTGGTTTGATACGGCAATTCGTCGTGCAGGCGCTCGAACAGTTTTTCGCGGGTGATCTCGGCGGCGAGGCTGCGGATCGGCGCGTCGGTGATCTGATCCTCGGGATACAGCCACGGCCCCGGCGCCATCATCGCGCCCAGCGAATTGCGCAGGCGGTCGAGCCCGTCGCCCGTCGTCGCGCTGACCATGAATGTCTCATCGAATTTCAGCGCCGCATTGAGACGCGCCGAAAGCGCCAGCAATTCAGGGCGATCGACAAGATCGATCTTGTTGAGCACGAGCACTTTGCGCGCTCGGCTTTGGCGCAGCGTCTCGAAGATCGCCGCCGTGCCTTGGCTGATCTCGCCGCCACGCGTCTCGTTGCGCGCGTCGACGAGCAAGGCGAGCACGTCGGCGGCGGCGGCGGCGGCCCAGGCAGAGGCGACCATGGCGCGATCGAGCCGGCGTTTTGGCGCGAACAGGCCGGGCGTGTCGACGAAGATGATCTGCGCCGCGCCTTCGATGACAATGCCGCGAAGGCTTGTGCGAGTCGTCTGCGCCTTGCGCGAAACGCCTGCGACCTTCGAGCCGACAAGCGCGTTGATCAGCGTCGACTTGCCGGCGTTGGGCGCGCCCATCAGGGCGACGAAACCGCAGGTGGTGTTCTCGATTGGCGCCGCGTCGCTCATTGTTGATCCCATCGCGCCATGAACGCTTTCGCCGCCGCCTGCTCGGCCGCACGCTTCGATGGCGCGGTCCCCTGCACCGGTTCGTAACCCTTTAGCATAACCTGCATGACGAATTGCGGCGCGTGAGCCGGGCCGCTGCGTTCGACCTCGATATAGGTCGGCGCGGGCAAAGCGCGCGCCTGCGCCCATTCCTGCATCGCTGTTTTGGCGTCGCGCTCCGGCTCGGCCACTGCATGCATGCGTTCCTGCCACGAGCGCTCGACCAGCGCCCGCGCCGCCTCAAATCCAGCGTCGATGAAGACCGCGCCGATCAGCGACTCGCAGACGTCGGAAAGGATCGCTTCCTTCTTGCGCCCGCCTGCCTGCGCCTCGCCGGGACCGAGCGCGACATGCGGCCCGACATCCCATTCGCGCGCGACTTCGGCGCAGGTTTCGCGCCGCACCAGCGTCGCCAGCCGCATCGACAGCGCGCCCTCGTCGGCAAGCGGAAACGCCTGGTACAGCATCTGCGCGATCGCCAGGCCGAGCACGCGATCGCCGAGAAATTCCAGCCGCTGATAGGATTGCAGCCGCCCTTCCGAAGTCGGCGTCGGCGCCGAGAGATGCGTCAACGCGCGGATCGCCAATTCGCGATCCTTGAACGTGTGGCCGAGCCGCGCTTCCAGCGCCGCAAGCTCCACCTGCGCCCGCCTCGCCATCTATTTGATCGCCTCAAAGAAACGTGTGCCGTGGCCCGCGAGTTGTCTTTCGGATGTCGAAAACAGGATGCGGGCAACGCGCGCTTCAAGATTTTCTCGCGGCACAAAGCCAAAACCGCCCTTCTCCGGCGGCACACGCGAGTCCATTGAATTGCCGCGGTTGTCGCCCATCACAAAGTAATGTCCGGGCGGCACTTCAAGCACCGGCGTATTGGCGAGACTCCCTTTGTCGTCATCAATTTGAACAATCTCATGTTTCACGCCGCCCGGCAAAGTCTCGATGTAATGCGGCTCCGGAAACGGCTTGGCAAGCTGTCCGACCAATGTGTAGGGCGCGATCTGCTCGCGCGGATCGAGGGCGTCGTTGATCGACAGCCGTCCGGCGATCATCTGCACCTTGTCGCCCGGCAGGCCAATCACCCGCTTGACGAAATCCGTATCGACGACGCGTTGCAGCTTGAAAATGACGACATCGCCGCGTTTTGGCGCCAACGACAGAATGCGCCCGGATGGCAGAAACCTAAGTCGTTCGTAGAGCGGCTGAGGCAGCGAAAAGCGGGAATAGCCGTATGCGTATTTGGCGGCGACGATCGTATCGCCGACTTCGAGGGTCGGCGCCATGCTCCCGGCCGGGATCGAGAACAGCTGAAAAATAAGGGTTCGGAACAACAGCGCGAACAAAATTCCCCAAATATCTATCGCCGTCTCCCGCGCCTGTTGCGTCCTGCCGCAGCCCAAAAGCAGCGACGAGATCGCACATGCCAGATCAGCAGAATTGCAAGGCGACGATCAATGCACGCGCTGAAAAATGCGGTTCCAGCGCACCGTCCACGGCCAGCGCCAGAATTCCCACGCCGGTTCTCCATCCTCGACGGAGAAGAAGATCACTTCAGCGCGGCCAATCAGATTGTCGAATGGCACGTAGCCGACGCCGCCTTGATCGGGGGGCACGCGCGAGTCGGTCGAGTTGTCGCGGTTGTCGCCCATCATGAAATAATGGCCCGGCGGCACTTCAAACACGTTGGTGTTGTCGAGCATGCCGTTGTCGCCGTCGAGTTCGATGGTCTCGTGCTTGACGCCGCCCGGCAGGGTTTCGAGGTAGTGCAGCGCCTCGATCGGCTTGCCGAAATGGCCATTGGTTTGATACGGCGCGATCGGCTGACGATCGACGAGTTCGCCGTTGATATAAAGGCGTCCCTTGATCATCTGGATCTTGTCGCCAGGCAGGCCGATCAGGCGCTTGATATAGTCCGTCTCGCCGTCGCGCGGCAGTTTGAAAACGATGATGTCGCCGCGCTTGGGCTGCGAGGCGAGAACGCGCCCCGGCATCGCGCCGGGGGCAAGATCGAGAAAGCCCGGCAGCGAATAGTGCGAATAGCCGTAGGCGTATTTTGAGACGAACAGATAGTCGCCGATCAGCAGCGTCGGAATCAGCGAGCCTGACGGAATATTGAACGGCTGGAACAGCAGCGTACGGATCACCACGGCGATCAGCAGCGCCTGAACGATGACCTTGATCGTTTCCCAAAGGCCGCCCTCTTCAGACTTTTTCGCGCCGATATCCAAATCGCCGCGCTTGATGCTTGCCGGTTCGCTCATGCGGATGTCGTGCCTTTCGGGCCGCGCGGCTGCACGAGCCGCGCTGGGTTAACGTCCCTATACCTGCGCCTGAGATATCCGCCAAGCGCCAATACGCTTGCTGAATTCCCGGCTCCGCGTGGTGCTAGCCAACAAAAAAGGCGGCCCGAAGGCCGCCTTGATGCAGAAAGATGGAAAATGCTTATTGCGGAACCTTGTCGTCGATGCCCTTGACGTACCAGTTCATGCCCAGGATGTCGCCATCCTCGAGCGTTTTGGCGCCCGGCTTGCAGCGATCCTTGCCGTCCTGGTCGAGAACCGGGCAGGCAAACGGATGCAACGCGCCTGAAGCAATGTCGGCGGTCGTCTTGGTCGCCATCGCCTTCACGTCATCAGGCATGTTGGTGAAAGGCGGCAGCACGACCATGCCCTTGCCGATGCCGTCCCACGTGTCGTCCGACTTCCACTTGCCGTCGATCACCGCCTGAATGCGCGCGGTGTAATAGCCGCCCCAACTGTCGGTGTTGGCGGTCAGCTGCGCCTTGGGCGCGAATTTGGTCATGTCGGACGACTGGCCGAACCCGAGCTTGCCGGCTTTCTCGGCTTCCTGCAGCGGCGCTGCAGAATCAGTGTGCTGCGTCAGGATGTCGGCGCCCTGCGCCAGCAGCGCCTTGGCGGCGTCGGCTTCCTTGCCGGGATCGAACCAGGTGTTGACCCAGACAATCTTGACCTTGGCGTTCGGGTTGGTCGTCTGCATGCCGCGCTCGAAGGCGTTGATGCCCGAGATGACTTCCGGGATCGGGAACGAGACGATGTAGCCGATCGTGTTCGACTTGGTCATCTTGCCGGCGATCTCGCCCATCACATAGCGGCCTTCATAGAACTTGGCCGAATAAGTGGAGACGTTGGGCGCGCGCTTATAGCCGGTGGCGTGTTCGAAGAACACCTTCGGGAATTTCTTGGCGACCTTGATCGTCGGGTCCATGAAGCCGAACGAAGTCGTGAAGATGATGTTGCAGCCGGTGCGGGCCAGTTGCTCGATGGCGCGCTCGCTGTCGGCGTCGGCGACGTTTTCGAGGAAGGTCGTCGCGTCGACCTTGTCGCCAAGCGCCTTGGCGGCGGCAAGGCGGCCCTGATCGTGCTGGTAGGAATAGCCGAAGTCGCCGACCGGGCCGGTGTAGACCCAGCAGGCCTTCACTTTGTCGGCGGCCTGTGCGGCGCCGCCGATCGCCAATGTCGCCGCCGCAAGCGCCGCGGCCGATAACAGTTTGCGCATAAAATACTCTCCCGTTCGTTCAGACATGTCCGACCCTCAATTCCGACGGTCCCGGCGGTCGCTTCCGGTTCCCGATTTTGTTCGCGCCGCCCCTGCTATCGATCCGGGATGAACGCCACGCCGAGGGAAGCAGGAGCAATAGCGCCGCGACGATCTCGCACGGAAAGGAATATTAGCACTGCGATTGTCGTAAGATAAGGCAGAGAGTTGAGAAGTTGCGCTGGAATCGGCACGCCAAAGCCTTGAAAGACCAGAGCCAGGACCCTGACGCCGCCGAACAGCAGCGCGCCCCCCAGCGCCCGCCACGGGCGCCACGAGGCAAACACCACCAGCGCCAGCGCAATCCAGCCTTTGCCGGCGGTCATGTCCGGCGACCAGTAAGGCGTCGAAACGAGGGTGAGATAAGCGCCTGCCAACCCGGCGCATGCGCCGCCAAACAGCACCGCCAATAGCCGGATGCTGCGCACGGGCACGCCGAGCGAATGCCCCGATGTGTGGTTCTCCCCGACCGCTCTCAGCGTGAGCCCGCCGCGCGTGCGCATCAGCCAGTAGCTGACGGCGCCGGTCAGGACGACTGCGAAGTAAATGAAATAGTCCTGGCCGAAGATCAACTTGCCCACCAGCGGCAGGTCGGTCAGTCCGGGAATATACAGATGCGGCGCCGAGGCGCGCTTGAGGCCGATAAAATTCGCGCCGATGAGGTTGGCGACGCCGCGACCAAAAATCGTCATGGCAAGTCCGGCGGCGACCTGATTTGTCGCCAGCCCCAGCGTGAGGAATGCGAAGATCGCGGCCAGCGCGCAGCCGCCGAGGATGCCGGCAACGACGCCCAATATTGTCGAATCGGAGAGATAGGCCCCGGCAAAGGCTGTCGCGGCGCCAACGATCATCATGCCTTCGAGGCCAAGATTGAGGACGCCCGCGCGCTCAGCGACGACCTCGCCGATCGCCGCGATCAGCAACGGCGCCGCTGCCGCGACAACGATGATCAGAATTTCCTGAATTTGAAACAGGATATTCGAGACTTGTTGCGGGTCGGTCAAGAAGCCTCTCCGGTTCTGAACACGAGGCGATAGCGGGCGAGGACATCGGCCGCGAGCACGCAGATCAGCAGAACGCCCTGGAACGCCAGAGTTGTGTCGCTGGGCAAATGCAAGGCGACCTGGGCGTCCTCGCCGCCGACAAAGGTCAGGGCGAGGACAAGCCCGGCGATCAAGGCGCCAATCGGATTCAGCCGGCCGAGGAACGCCACGATGATGGCGGAAAAGCCGTAGCCGGGTGAAATCGACGGGATCAATTGTCCTATTTTGCCGGACACTTCGATAACGCCCGCGAGCCCCGCGAGGCCGCCCGATATCGCGAATGCGGCCATGGCGATCGTGCTGTCATTAAAGCCGCCAAACCGCGCCGCCCGGGGCGATGAGCCGACAAGCCGCACCTGAAAGCCGAACAGGGTCTTCGAAAACACGATCGCCGCGATGACAACGACGATCGGCGCGAGTAGCACGCCCAGATGCAGGGAACCGCCATCGAACAGGATCGGCAAGGTCGCTTCGGAATCGAAATTCACCGACACTGGCAGATTGTGCCCTGCCGGATCTTTCCACGGGCCGCGCACAAGCCAGTCCAGCGCGAGCTGCGCGACATAGACGAGCATCAGGCTGGTGAGGATTTCCGACACGTTGAGTTTTACGCGCAGCAGCGCCGGGATCAGGCCGTACAGCACGCCGCCGAGGGCGCCGAGGATCAGCATCGCCGGCAAGATCCACCAGCCGCCAAGCGTTCCCTGCATCGCCCCGTCATGGGTGAGGAGGCCAAGCCAACCGCCGAGCGCGCCGCCGGCGATAAACTGCCCCTCGGCGCCGATATTCCAGAGATTGGCGCGGTAGCAAAACGTCAATCCGACGGCGATCAGCACCAGAGGCGTCGCCTGCACCGCGATCGCCTGCAGCGAATAGGACTGCGACAACGGTTCGACGAAATAGACATTGAATGCAGCGAGCGGCGAAATGCCCATCAGCGTGACGACGACGCCGCCGATCACGACGGCGACGATCAGCGCCCCGACGGGCGCAAGCACTTCGCGCAACGTCGAACGTTGCGAACGCGCCTCCAGATCAATGCGCATGGCTGTCGCCCTCGCCCATGCCCGCCATCAACAGGCCGACCGACTCGCGCGTCGCGCTGCGCGCCGGCAGCGCCTGCGACAGCGTCCCGGTATGGATGACCGCGATGCGGTCGCTGATCTCGAACAGCTCGTCGAGGTCCTGGCTGATGATGAGCAACGCGGCGCCGCGCGCGCAAAGGTCGAGCAACGCCTGACGGATCGTCGCCGCCGCCAGCGCATCGACGCCCCAGGTCGGCTGGTTGATGACGAGCAGCGCCGGTTCACGCAGGATTTCGCGCCCGACGACAAATTTCTGCAAGTTGCCGCCCGACAGCGTGCGCGCCAGCGGATCGGGCGAGCCGGTGCGCACATCAAATGCCGCGATCACCTTCGTCGACTGCTCCTGCGCCATGCCGCCGTTGATGAATCCTGCTCGGGTCATGCCGTCGGAACCGTGTCCGGTCAGGACGATGTTGTCGGACAGGGAAAAATCCGGCGCGGCGGCGTGGCCGTTGCGCTCCTCGGGCACAAACCCGGCGTTGAGCGCGCGCCGCTCGCTGATGCCGAGCCCGCCCGCGGGCTGCCCGTCGATGGCGATTGCGCCGGGTTCGCTGGACAGGATTTCGCCCGACAGCGCCGCGAACAATTCGGATTGTCCGTTGCCGGCGACGCCAGCGATGCCGAAGACCTCGCCGGCCCTGACGCTCAGCGAGACATTTTTCAGTGACACGCCGTGCAGCGTCGGCGAGGGCGCGTTGAGATCGGCGACGACGAGGCGGTTGACGCCAATCGCGTGCTGCCCGGCGGCCCGCACCTCGGCGATCTGCGTGCCGACCATCAGCGCCGCCATCGAGCGCGCCGTCTCGACCTGCGGATCGCAGGTTCCCACGACTTTGCCGCGGCGTAAAATCGTCGCGCGCTCGCACAGGCGCTTCACTTCCTCGAGATGGTGCGAGATGTAGAGCAGCGCCCTGCCCTCGGATTTCAGCCGGTCAAGCGTCTCGAACAGTTTTTCCGCTTCCTGCGGCGTCAGCACGGACGTCGGTTCGTCGAGGATGAGAACCTTGGGGTCCTGCAACAGCGCGCGGGCGATTTCGATGCGCTGGCGTTCGCCAGCCGAAAGCGACCAGACCGGGCGGTTTGGCTCAAGACCCATGCCATAGGCGCGGGAGATCTGATCGATCTTCGCCGGAATATCGTCGAGCTTGTCGGTCTTGGGCATCACCAGCGCGATGTTCTCGGCGACGCTGAGATTGTCGAACAGGGAAAAATGCTGGAACACCATGCCGATGCCAAGCGCTCGCGCCGCATTGGGATTGGGCAGCTTGATCGGCGTGTCGTTCCACAGGATTTCGCCCTGGGTCGGCGCCAGAAGGCCGTAGAGCATCTTCACCAGCGTCGATTTGCCCGCACCGTTCTCGCCCAGCAGCGCATGAATCTCGCCGGGCGACAGGCCCAATGTGACGTTTTCATTGGCGGTGAATGCGCCGAAGCGCTTGGTGATGCCGCGAACAGCGAGCAGCGCCGCTGCTTGCGCGGAAGGTTGTCGATCCGCGGATGGCGTCATTGGCTCCAATCCGGCCTCCCAGCACAGAACCCAACCGATACTATCGGCTGGCTCGGCGCTGGCTAGGGACAATCGACCCAGATTTATCGAATGGGTCGGGAAGCACTTTCTTTGTTGTGATGAAGATCGTCAGGGCAGCAGGATCGTCGAGCCGGTGGTCTGACGCGCCTCAAGCGCCGAGTGCGCGCTCGCCGCCTGCGCCAGCTTGTAGGTCGCGTTGACCGAGATCTTCACTTCGCCCGAGCTGACGACGCGGAACAGATCGCGCGCCATCGCCTCCAGCCGCGCGCGATCCGCCAGGAAGGTGAACAACGTCGGTCGCGTCGCGAACAGCGAACCCTTCTGCGACAGCACGGCGAGATTGAACGCTTCGATGCCGCCCGATGCCGAGCCATAGCTCGCGAACATGCCGAACGGCCTCAGGCAATCGAGCGAACTCGGGAATGTCGCCTTGCCAATGCCGTCGTAGACGACGTGGCACTTGGCGCCCTTGGTGATTTCGTTGACGCGGACGGCGAAGTCCTCTTCGCGGTAGAGAATGATATGCTTGGCGCCGGCTTTCTTGGCCAGCTTGGCCTTTTCGGCCGATCCGACCGTGCCGATGACCGTGGCGCCCAGCGCCTTGCCCCACTGGCACAGCAACTGCCCGACGCCGCCGGCCGCGGCGTGAACGAGGATCGTGTCGCCCTCTTTGACCTTGTAGGTCTGGCGCAGCAGATATTGCGCGGTGAAGCCCTTCAACATCATTCCCGCCGCCATCTCGAACGTAATCGCCTTGGGCAGCTTGACGAGGAATTTCGCATCGACATTGCGCTCCTCGGCATAGGAGCCGAGCGTCGCAACATAGGCGACGCGGTCGCCCGCCTTGAAATCCTTGACGCCCTTGCCGACCGCCTCGATGATTCCGGCGCCCTCGTTGCCGGGGATGAATGGGCGCGGCGGCGAGGGATAGAATCCAGAGCGGTAGTAGACATCGAGGTAATTCACGCCGATCGCGTGATGGCGTATGCGCGCCTGCCCCGGACCGGGCGGCGGCAATTCAACATTTTCCATCTGCATAACATCCGGGGCGCCGGTATAGTGAATTCTGATCGCGCGCATTTCGGCCCACCCTTAAACGACAGAATTCGTATGAATATCCTCGTCCTGCCGCGACGCAAGGGGTGAAATGAAAAATGCTTACCGGGCAAGCCGCTAGAGGGCGCCCGCTAACGCCGTTTCTTAAGCAAACGCGGCAAGCGAAATTGGCGAGTTGCCTGTTTCGCGCGTGCGCTCTTGCCAGCGCCAGACGACGACACTATAGCATGCGCCAACTCGGCTGACCCGAGTCCCGCTGAGCGCCCATCGTCTAGCGGTCCAGGACGTCGCCCTTTCACGGCGAAAACACGGGTTCGATTCCCGTTGGGCGCGCCAATCCTCGCAAACGCATCGCGGAAAAACGGCCCGCCAATATCGCGCCTTGGCGCGATTGGCGCCGACGCCGCTTGGTCCGCGTAGGCGCTTACGAACCGATGAAAGCGCGCCGTTCATCCCCGCGCGCAGGGCAAGCGCTTGGCAATTATCGAAACAATAACACAGCCGCTCCGCCAAACCTCGACAGACTATTTCTTGCCGCGTCCTCCATTTGGGGGATGCGGGCAAGCACGCAAAGTGCTCGTTTATACGGGCCAGCGTTTCACGCTGTTGAAATCAGCCGGATCGCATAGCGCGACCGTTCCTTATAATTTGACAAATCTGGAGGGTACTATGACTGACGGTGTGACAATTGCCGACGTCGTTGCGGATGCTCATCAAGGCGGCGAGGCCGTCTTGCGGCTTGCGGCCAACGCGGGTCAGTTTGACGAGGCGGTCAAGGCGTTCCGCGCCCGCGATTCCGAGGCCTGGCGCAGGACTCTCGAGAAAGCCGATCTTCTGCCGGTTTGTCACCGGGTCTGCGAGTGGTTGTGCAGCAAGGAATGCGTGCGCATTTGCATTCTTCTGGCCGGACAACCGCGCGAACCGATCACCCTCGAACAGATCGGCCCGTTCACCGCTGTTCTGACCCGGCTCGCCGAGGAGTCAAGACTGCTTGAAGCGCTGGCGCATGCAGTCGAGGCCGAGGACGCCGGCGCTTTCCGCCGCGTCGCGGAGGAGCTCAAAGCGCAAGCCTACCTGCATCTGCTTTGCCATTGGGTGTGCTTCATCCGCTGTCACATTGTCTGCCGAGTCCTGTGCGATCGCGCCAAATGGAATCCGGTCGATCTCGTCGCAGAGCTGCATGAAAGCGCGGTGGCCGCCGCCAGCATCGCCAAGAACCCGGACCAGTTGAAGCGCGTCATCGACGGCGCCGCCAGACTCAATTGCGAAGCGCTCAAAGAGACATTTGGCGAAAACCGGAATTGCCGCCTGATCTGCCACTGGGTGTGCAGTTGGCGCTGCGTCATTGTCTGCCTGCGATTGACCGCCGGATTTCCCATGACCGGCGATTTCTCGATCGAGGAAATGCGCGCCTTCGCCCTGTTCTGCGGGGAGCTTGTGCGCGATACCGCCGGGCTCAACGCGCTTGCCGCGGCTGTCGTCGGGCAGGACGAGAAAGCGTTCGTCGAAATTGTCCGTCGGCTGAAGGCCGAACGATTTGTGCATCAGCTCTGCCACTGGATCTGCCATCTTGTCTGTCGGCGGTTGTGCTTCTGCGTATGCCCGCCCCCGGGGATCATCCCGATCTTCGATCATGTCGGGGTCTACCGCGTCGATCCGTTCTTCAATGACTTCACCGCAGCTGGCACGACGACCGCTGGCAATTATGCCTTCACGGCGACGATCCCGCTGATCGGCCTGCTGCCGCCCAGCCCCGCCGCCGATCCGATCGAGTATCGGTTCACGGTGCAGAAACATCCTGGAGGACCCGTGCAGCCGCTGACGATGAACGAGATCGGCGGCACGGAAATCGGCTCGCTTGAATTCTGGGAATGGGACCCGACCGCGCTCCCGGCTCCAGGCCAGTGGAAGCTCAGGACGACCGCTTACACGATCAACAACGCACCGCAGTTCTACGACATCCAGCAGGACGTCGGGGCGCCCTTGCCCATCCAGGTCTCGACGCCAATCGCCGCCGACGGCTGGGTGCGCGTGCCAAGCGACGACAACCTGGTCATCCACGGCGGCGGCAAGTTCGCGCCGACGCACGTTTTGGTAATGCTCGACACGACCAAACTGACCCACGAGCAATTTGATCTTCATGGGCCAGGAACGGGCCTGCCGATCGTCGCGGGAGCAAGCGTCCCGCCAGGACCGCCCGATGCCGACAACAAGCGATCGCGCAAGCCGGTGTACACGATCAACTTCGAAGCGCGCAAAGCGATGGGCCATGCCGTCATCAGCGGCAACAGCCTGCCGAACATCGCGCTTTGCAACACCGTCTATGCCTTCGACCGGCATCCCGATTGGGCCGGAACCACGTTTACGCTGGCGGACGACTATCCGCAGGCGCTGTTGCTCGACATCAAGGAACTACGAACAGGCGGCGGGTGCAGTCCCATAACGACGACGATGACGGCAGAATTCACCGCGTATCATCCTTATCTCGGGAGCTGCCACCTCTACCTCGAGGGACCGGCGCCTGTTCCCCCGGCGGTTTTGCCCGATGTCAATCCGGCGATCGACGTAAACGGTCAGGCGATTTCACCCGCTGGCGGACTGGTGTTCAACGTCAGCAAGCTAAAGCCCTGCGCCTATATTCTGTGGATCAAGACGACGTTGAACCTGACGGTCGGCGATGGCGCGATTGGCGGCGTCTACGACGACCACATCGCCTTCTGCATCCATTAGGCCGCCTTGAACTCTAACAGCCGCCGTCGATGCAACCGGCTCGCATAAAGCCCCGCCCCGCGCAAGCCGGGCGGGGTTCGGCGTTATCAGCGGCCCAGGCGGTTCACGCACGGGCTGCTGAAGTAGCGATGGCTACGAAAGAATCGAGCGCATCTATACGCGAAAATCAGCCCGCGAGCCGCCTCCACCACGGCCGGCGACCCGATGTCGGGTCCGGTCCGGCGAGCGCGAGCGTGCCGTTGACAGTCGGTCTACCTGACTCGGCCCCCACCGTCACGCCCGATGCCGCGAGCGCGACCCGCCCCGCGTGAACGCGCCAATGATCCCGATCAAGGCGAACGTTTTCCAGATCGGCGCGCAATTCTTCCTTGCTCGCCCGCATTTCCGCCAGCAGCTCCCGCAGCACGCGCAGTTCCGCGTCAAGCGCGGCAACGCGAAACTGGTCGCCAGCATCGGTTTCAGTCGACGCAACGGCCGTTGCGTCGTGTCCCTCTGACCGTTCCGCGGCACGGTCCGGCTGTTTTGGCGGAAACACGCGGAATAGCTCGGCCGGATCGATGGCAAAGTCGCCATCGTCGTCGCGGGCCGCGGAAAGCCGGCCCGATTTTATGCTGCGCCAAACGGTCGATTTGCTCACGCCCGCCTGTTGCGCGGCTTCCCGAAGACTGAAAGTGGCCATTGCGTCCTGTTCCTTGCACCGTCCCTGCGACGTTGCATGGCACGATGCCTGAAACAGGGTTTACACAAGGTAAACGACTTTAACCGGGCGCGCCGCTGGCGAGAAAAGTCGGCTCAACGCGCGTAGGAGTTTGTACTCGCGTTGACCGAGGGACGTTGTTAGTGAGGCGCCGTCACCACGGCTCCGCCCACGCCGCCAACCACGGCGCCAACCGGACCGCCGATGAGCGCGCCGCCCACGGCGCCAACCGCGGTGCCAGTGGTTTGCTGGCGCGTTGCGCAACCGACGGTCGACAGGCAAACAAGAATGACGATGCCGAAATTTCTCATTGTTTTCACTCTCAAACTTGGTTGCGGGCCGGAATCGGCGAGACGATGCACTGCTCGCACAAGAGTATCCAGTCGAAGCTTGCTTCGATAAGGGCTAACTTATCGCGTTGTCTGATACAAGCGCGAGAGTCGGAATATACTTAGGACTCGGAAGGAAATTACCGAATCTAGCGTGGCGGACAAGGCACTGAAATTGCTCCTTGTTTCTATTTGCACACAGGGGGATTGATTCCTGACGGGCCCTTAGCTTCCGCCCCGACCCAGTCCAGGCGTGGGCCGCCCGGGAGCGTTCGTCAGCTTTCCACGAACGCCTTCTCGATGACGTAATGCCCGGGCGCGCCGTGATTGCCTTCGGCGAAGTCCTTTTCCTTGAGGATGGTCCTTAGATCGCACAGCAGCGCCGGGCTGCCGCACAGCATGAAGCGGTCGTCCTCGGCGCGCATCGGCGGCAGGCCGACGTCGTAGAACAGCTTGCCATTGCTCATCAGCAGCGAAATGCGGCCGGTGTGACGGAACGCTTCGCGCGTCACTGTGGGATAGTAGGTCAGTTGCTTCTGCGCGCATTCGCCGATCAATTCGTCGTTCGGCAATACGTTTTCGATAATATCGCTGTAGGCGAGATCGCTCGCCCAGCGGACGCCGTGAACGACAACGACACGCTCGAAGCGCTCGTAGGTTTCCGGGTCCTTGATGATGCTGAGGAACGGCGCGAGGCCGGTGCCGGTGGCCAAGAGGTAGAGGTTCTTGCCCGGCGCGAGATTGTCGAGCACCAGCGTGCCCGTCGCCTTGCGGCTGACGAGGATTGAATCGCCCTCGCGCAAGTGTTGCAGGCGCGAGGTCAACGGGCCATCCTGTACCTTGATCGAGAAGAATTCGAGCTGTTCTTCGTAGTTGGCGCTGACGAGGCTATAGGCGCGCAACAGCGGTTTGCCCTGCACTTCGACGCCCATCATCGTGAACTGGCCGTTGCGAAAGCGGAAAGCCGGATTGCGTGTGGTGCGGAAGCTGAACAGCCGATCGGTCCAGTGATGGATGCTCAGCACGGTCTCTTGATTGAAGTTGCTCATCGTCCGCCTTCGGCTCTGCGTTGCTGCTTCGAGCGACATACATACACATTAAAATAGTTATTATCTCGCTCAACCATAATATTTATGGAATATTAGATATACGCGGCGGCGAGCTTTTTCAAGAACGATTTTTCAAGTGTGACGATTTGCGGCGCGGAAGCGAGCGGGTCATGACTCGCATCGACGCCGCCCAGTACGCGCCGCCTCAACCAGCCGCGACCCTCGACCTCACCGCGGCTTCGCCGTCGGCCGCCGCCGGTTCTGCGGGAGTGTCGCTTGGCGTCGCGAACAACAACTCCTCGAATGCCGCCAGAACGGACGCCGGATCGAGGCGCGCATCGCGCTGTCTTGCCGGAGCCAGCGGGCGATCGTCGGGAGCCGCCCGCATGTCGCGCTGTCCGTACGCCTGCCTCGCTTCATCGACGATTGCCGGGATCTTCACCCGGCAGACGCTGGCGATGCGCCTGGCGTCAATCGTCGGGACAACTTCGACAGACTGGGCGCCGAACCGCTGCCTGGCGCGAATGACACCCTTGAACATCGCAAGCAAAATTTCGCCCTCGTCGTCCAGCCTGACCCAGCGCATGCGCCCGCGAACGCCAAAACATATCAGGCGACCGTGTCGCTACGATAACAGCTTGGGGTTAGACGAGGCTTAACGGACCAGGCAGCGCGCCGTCCATCGCAACGGCTCGAATGGCGCGAGGCCGGTCGGCTGTTTCGCCTTTACGCGGGCGTCATCGATCCATACGATTGCAACTCACATGCCGCCTGCTCCTCTCAAAATTCGCACGATTGCATCGCTCGCGCAGGTTGACCCAACCCAGTGGGACGCCTGCGCCAATCCGCCGGGGGCAATCAGCAGCCCCGGCGGCGAGCGCTTCAATCCGTTCATCAGCCACGCTTTCCTTCTGGCTCTGGAGACCTCTGGTTCGGTGGGCGGACGCACCGGCTGGACGCCGATGCATTTGCTGGTGGAGGACAATTCCGGGCGCCTGCTCGCGGCGGCGCCTACCTATCGAAAGACCCATTCGCAGGGCGAATATGTCTTCGATCATGGCTGGGCGCAGGCCTATGAGCGAGCGGGCGGGCGCTATTATCCAAAATTACAGGTCGCGGCGCCCTTCACGCCAGTGACCGGCCGGCGCTTGCTCGTCGCCAGCGACGCGCCAGCAGGAACCCGCGATCTGCTGATTGCCGGCCTTCGGGCGCTGCGCGCCGCGACCGGCGCCTCGTCGATCCATGTCACGTTTCCCGACGCCGCCGACGCCGAGGCGCTGGAGCGTGCGGGATTCTTCCTGCGCAACGGCGAGCAATTTCATTTTGTCGACGCCGGCTATGGCGACTTTGACGGGTTTCTCGCGGCGCTCGCGTCGCGCAAGCGCAAGAATATCAAGCGCGAACGCAAGGAAGCGCTGGCCAACGAAATCAGCGTCGAATGGGTCACCGGCGCGGCGCTGCAAAAGCAGCACTGGGACGCGTTCTTCGCGTTCTACCTGGACACCGGATCGCGCAAATGGGGCAGCCCCTATCTGACGCGCGACTTCTTTACCCGGATCGGTCAGACCATGGCGGACCGAGTGTTACTGGTCATGGCCAAGCGCGGCGGACGCTACATCGCCGGAGCGATCAATTTCATCGGCGATGATGCGCTCTACGGCCGCAACTGGGGCGCGATCGAGGAACATCCGTTCCTGCATTTCGAGGTTTGCTACTATCAGGCGATCGAGTTCGCCCTTTCGCGCGGCCTCAAGCGCGTCGAGGCGGGCGCGCAGGGCGAACACAAACTGGCGCGCGGCTATCGGCCGGTAGCGACGCTATCCATGCACGAATTCGCCGACGCGGGCTTGGGCGCGGCGGTGCGCGAGTACCTTCAGCGCGAGCGGGTCGCGGTGCAGGAGACGATTGAATATTACGACGAACACGCGCCGTTCAAGAAGGGGTGAGCGCCATGTCCGACGGCTACGACAAAGCCAACATTTTCGCCAAAATTCTGCGCGGCGAGGCGTCATGCGTGAAAGTCTACGAAGACGCGCACGCTTTCGCCTTTATGGACATCATGCCGCGAACGCCCGGCCATGTGCTGGTGATTCCAAAATCGCCGGCGCGCAACATTCTCGACATTGCGCCCGACGCGCTCGCCGGCATGATGCCGGCCGTTCAGAAGGTCGCCGTTGCGGTAAAACAAGTAATGGGTTGCGATGGTCTATCGATCCAGCAATTTAATGAAGTCGCCGGTGGACAGGTGGTGTTTCACTTGCATTTTCATCTCCTGCCGCGCTGGCAGGGCATCGCATTGAAGCCGCCCGGCGGGCCAATGGAAAAGCCGGAGGTTCTGGCGGCGCACGCCAAGGCGATCAGCTCCGCAATCGATAGCCTGTCTTGAAGATCCACGCGAGCACACCGACGCACAGGACCATGAAGCCGATCGTCATCCCCAGACTGATCGCGAAGGAAACGTCGGCGACATCGTAAAACGCCCAGCGGAAGCCGTTCACCAGATAGACGATCGGGTTAAGCAGCGCGACGCCGCGCCAGAACGGCGGCAGCATGTCGACGGAATAGAAGGTGCCGCCCAGAAAAGTCAGCGGCGAGATAATCATCAGCGGGACGATCTGCAGCTTCTCGAATCCATCCGCCCAAACGCCCAGGCTGAAGCCGAACAGGCAGAACGTCACCGAGATCAGAACCAGCAACGCCAACACCCAGAAGGGATGGACGATTTCGAACGGCACGAAAATTCGGGCTGTCGCGAGAATGATGACGCCAAGAACAATCGACTTTGACGCGGCGGCGCCGACATAGCCGAGTAGCGCTTCGACGACGGATACCGGCGCTGACAAGAGTTCATAGATCGTCCCGGTGAAGCGCGGCAGATAAATGCCGAAGGACGCGTTGGAAATGCTTTCAGTCAGCAGGGCCAGCATAATCAGCCCGGGCACGATGAACGCGCCATAGGAGATGCCGTCGATCGTCGACATACGGCTGCCGATGGCCGAGCCGAAGACGATGAAATACAGCGACGTCGAGATCACCGGCGACGCGATGCTCTGAAAGATCGTCCGCCAGGTTCGCGCCATCTCGAACATGTAGATGGCGCGGATTGCGTGGAAATTCATGCGCCCTTCCCCACCAGATTGACGAAGATGTCTTCAAGCGACGAGCGGCTCATGGCGATCGTTTTGAAATCCACGCCGCGCGCCGCAAGCTGCCTGAGCAGGTCCGCCACGCCGCTATCCTCGCTTGCCCCTTCGCCGTCTTGCGTGAAAGAAAGCGTCAATCCGTCGGAAGAAAGCTCCGCCCGCCCAACGCCCACGTTGGCGGGCGTGGCGGCGAGCGGTTGCTTGAGGCCGATTGTCACTGTGGTCTGCCCGAGCTTTCGCATCAGGGCGTCTTTCTCCTCGACAAGGATAATTTCGCCGTTGTTGATGACGCCGACACGGTCGGCCATCTCCTCGGCCTCTTCGATGTAATGCGTGGTCAGGATGATCGTGACGCCCTGCTCGCGCAGCCGGCGCACCATCGCCCACATGTCGCGCCGAAGTTCGACGTCGACGCCAGCGGTCGGCTCGTCCAAAAACAGAATCCGCGGTTCGTGCGCCAACGCCTTGGCGATTAGCACGCGGCGCTTCATGCCGCCCGATAGCGCCGCGATCTTGCTGTCCTTACGATCCCACAGCGAGAGATCGCGCAGCACGCGCTCGATGTGGGCCGGGTCCGGCGGCTTGCCGAACAGGCCGCGGCTGAAACTGACAGTGTCCCAGACCCGCTCGAACATGTCGGTCGCCAGTTCCTGCGGCACCAGTCCGATCTTGGCGCGCGCGGCGCGGTAATCCCTGGCGATGTCGTGGCCATCCGCGATCACCTTGCCCGACGTTGGCCGCACCAGGCCGCAGACGATGCCGATCAGGGTGGTTTTCCCCGCCCCGTTCGGCCCGAGGAGAGCGAAGATTTCGCCGCGCTTGATATCCAGATTGACCGACTTCAGCGCCCGGAAGCCGCCGGCATAAGTCTTTTCGAGATTGGAAATCGTAACAATTGAATCCACCGCCGGGCGCCTCTTTCGTTTGACCGGGTGCTTATATCCTTTTCGTGCCAAGGCGCCTGCGCTGGATTGCCAACAGCATCGGAAACCAAAAGAACTACGCCTCTGCGTCCTGACGGCGCCGCAGAGGCGTTAGGAATCATATTCACGAAATCGGCGGCTGGCGCGAATTCAAACCGCGCCAACCCGCGAAGCGTTATACGGCAGCGCCGCCAATCGCCTTCTCCGCCGCCGCGATCGATGCCTGCTTCTGAGCGATGGCGGCCCCGATCGGCGGACCCTGGAAGCGCATGCCTTGCAAGCCGATCATAGGCGCGACCCATTCAATGAACGCCCAAATGAGCGCCATCACGCCAATCAGCACAAGCGCATATGTCACCAACGGCTTGTTCGGCGGCTGCATCCCCGCGTAAGTAAGGACAGCGACGCCGAGGACGGTGATGACGGCGAACAACTTGGACCAGACGCCAAGCTTAAACGGCCCGAAGGTCGTCCAAGTATTTCCTTCCGCCAGAAGGCCGGCGCCAATCGGCATCGCATAGGAAATGTAGAGAAAAACTGCGGTACCGCTGGCAAGGACGGTAAAGGCCGGAGAGTAGAGCGTCGCCAGCAAAGTCAGAACCGCGGTCGTCCATATCGCCGCCGTCGGCGTCCGGTGCGCCGGACTGATCACTTTCAGCATCGACGAACCGGGCAAACCGTCATCGCGCGCAAAAGCGAATATCATGCGCGAGGTCGACGTCACCGCCGCCAGTGCACACAGATAATTGGCGAGCACGATGCCGATGGCAAGAACCGCACGCAACGCTGCCGGGATCGGCATGTTATTAAACATGTTGAACCACGAATTGCCGCCATCCTTGGCTCCAGCGGCGAGATCAGGCATGGCCACGATAAAAGAGATGGCCATCGCCAAACCGAACACCAAAGACCAGAACACCGAATGCAACATGCCACGCGGCACGGAAACGCGCGCGTTCACCGTCTCCTCCGACGTATGTGCCGAGCCGTCGAAACCGGTTATCGTGTAAAGTGGATAGAGCAGCCCAACCAGAAACGCGATGAAGGCTGGTCGCGGCTTAGGATAGAACCCGCCACCCAGATCGCCTGTATTGTTTGCGAACTGAAAAACTCGGGAAAAATCGTGTGTCGCGCCGAAGCTCAACATCGTAACCACAAGAATTACAGCCACGACAAATATGAGGTAGCCGGAAAAATCCGTTAGCAAGGTCGTGACTCGAATGCCGAAATGGTTGAACAGAGCCTGACTGATCAAAATAATGAGGACGCCGACGGTCTGGTAACCGTCGAATACTGCGCCGTCAGCCGGCATCCAGTTTTTGGTATCGATGCCAAAAACGCCAGCGACAACCAGATCGCGGAACAATTGATAGGCGCCGACGTCGACCGAAGCGACGACAAAGATCAGGCCGAGCAGATTGACCCAAGCCGTGGCCCAGCCCCAGGCCCGTCCGCCCAGAATAGATGACCAATGATAAAGTCCGCCCGCGGTCGGGTAAGCCGACGCAATTTGTCCTAGAGACCCCGCGACGATCAGCGCGAAAATGCCGCCGATGACCCAACCAATAACGACTGAAAATGCGCCGCCGGCCGAAAAGGCGTTCGGGAACGAAGTAATCCCGCCGGCCAGAATGCAAATAATCGAAAAGGAAATCGCGAAATTCGAGAAGCCGCTCATGCGGCGCGCCAGTTCTTGCGCGTAGCCCATGCCGTGCAGCGTCTTGATGTCATCCTCAATGACAGACTTGTCGGTCTGGTTGCTCATCGGACCCCCCAGTTCGCGGCGCGAGATTCTCGCGCCCTGACGGCCATAGTGGAGTCGCACGACCGAGATGGCAATAACAATTCATTAACTTTTGAGGACGCGACGGACGAATGCCGTTCACGGTTAACGGCTGCCGGCCCCACCTGAGGAGGCGGCAGCCGCGCCGAAAATACATCCTATTAGAGGACCTTCGGCTTCTCTAACGGAGCCTCGTCCGCAGGCCCGTCTTCAACCGGCGCGGGTCCAGCCTCGCTTCGTTTGCGTGGACGGCCCTTGCGCACTTCCGGTTCGTCCTTCACGCGCTGGCGGCCAGCGACAATCAGATCGCGCTCGAGCCTGGGTTGCGCGGGTCCGTCGGGATAGACAAAGCCAAGCGTCTTGACGCCCGCCTCGTCCGCCGTAACGACGACGCGCACGACGCCGCCATGTTTCAGACGGCCAAACAGCACTTCGTCGGCCAGCGGTGTCTTGATCTCCTTCTGAATAACGCGCGCCATTGGCCTTGCGCCCATCGCTTCGTCATAGCCGTTCTTGACCAGCCAAGCGCGCGCCTCATCCGCGAGCTCGATCGTAACGTTGCGGTCGGCAAGCTGCGCCTCGAGCTGCAGGATGAACTTGTCGACAACCCTGGCGATGACTTCTTCCGGCAAGTGTCCGAACGGCACGATCGCGTCGAGGCGATTGCGGAACTCGGGTGCGAACAGCCGGTTGATCGCCTCCGTGTCGTCGCCCTCGCGCTTCGAATGATGGAAGCCGAACGCCGCCTTCGCCATATCCTGCGCCCCGGCATTCGTCGTCATAATGAGGATGACGTTGCGAAAATCGATCTGCTTTCCAGAGTGATCCGTCAGCTTGCCGTGATCCATGATCTGCAACAGGATGTTGAAGAGATCGGGATGCGCCTTCTCGATTTCGTCGAGCAGCAGCACGCAATGCGGATGCTGGTCGATCGCGTCGGTGAGCAAGCCGCCCTGATCGAAGCCGACATAGCCTGGGGGCGCGCCGATCAGCCGCGAGACGGTGTGGCGCTCCATATACTCGGACATATCGAAGCGAATGAGTTCAAGCCCGAGGCCAGATGCGAGCTGGCGCGCCGCCTCTGTCTTGCCGACGCCGGTGGGGCCGGAAAAGAGATAACAGCCGATCGGCTTTTCCTGATCGCGCAAGCCCGCGCGGGCGAGTTTTATGGCAGAGGCGAGAACGCCAATGGCCTCGTTCTGGCCGTAGACGACGCGCTTCAGCGTATCCTCGAGATGCTGCAGCACCTCGGTGTCGTCCTTAGACACCGATTTCGGCGGAATGCGCGCCATCGTCGCGATCGTCGCTTCAATCTCCTTGATGCCGATCGTCTTCTTGCGCTTGGACTCAGCGACAAGCATCTGCGAAGCGCCGGTCTCATCGATCACGTCGATCGCTTTATCCGGCAGCTTGCGGTCATGAATGAATCGCGCCGAAAGTTCGACCGCGGCCTTGATCGCTTCGTTGGTGTAGCGGATCTTGTGGAACTCCTCGAAGTATGGCTTCAGCCCTTTCAGGATTTCCACGGCGTCGGCGACGCTCGGCTCCTTGACGTCGATCTTCTGGAAGCGGCGCACCAACGCGCGGTCCTTTTCGAAATACTGGCGGTATTCCTTGTATGTGGTCGAGCCGATGCAGCGCAGCACGCCCTGCGCCAGCGCTGGCTTCAACAGGTTGGAAGCATCCATCGCGCCGCCGGATGTCGCGCCGGCGCCGATCACCGTATGGATCTCGTCGATGAACAGGATCGCGTCCTTGTGCTGCTCGATCTCCTTCATCACCTGCTTCAAGCGTTCCTCGAAATCGCCGCGATAGCGGGTGCCGGCCAGCAGCGCGCCCATATCGAGCGCGAATACGGTGGCGCCCGCGAGCACTTCCGGCACTGCGTGATGGATAATCTTGTGCGCCAATCCCTCGGCGATGGCCGTCTTGCCGACGCCGGGATCGCCGACGAGCAGCGGATTGTTCTTCTGGCGGCGACACAGCACCTGAATGCAGCGCTGCACCTCGGCCTCGCGGCCGATCAGCGGATCGATCTTGCCGTCTTTCGCCTTCTTGTTCAGATTGACGCAGTAAGCCTCTAGCGCGGCTTCCTTTTTCTTCTGATCGCCGTTGTTGTCCTTGGATTCCTTGGAATCACGCGACTCATGGTCGTCGTCCGACCCCGCGCCGCGCGGCGTCTTCGATGTGTCGGACAGGCCGGGCCGCTTGGCTATGCCATGGCTGATGTAGTTGACGGCGTCGTATCGCGTCATATCCTGCTCCTGCAGGAAGAACGCGGCGTGGCTCTCGCGCTCGGCGAAGATCGCCACGAGAACGTTGGCGCCGGTAACTTCCTCGCGGCCCGACGATTGGACGTGAATCAGGGCGCGTTGCACGACGCGCTGGAAGCCGGCCGTCGGCTTGGCCTCTTCCTGATTGTTGACAATTAAAGATTCCAGTTCTGAATCAATATATTGCGTGACGTTCTTACGAAGTGCATCGAGATCGACGTTGCACGCGCGCAGCACCGCCGCCGCGTCGACGTCGTCATTCAGCGCGAGCAACAGATGTTCCAGCGTCGCGTATTCGTGTCGCCGCTCGTTGGCGATCGCGAGGGCCTTGCGCAAGGTTTTTTCGAGCGAGCGAGAGAGCGACGGCATTAGCAGCCTTTCATTTCTTTTCCATAATACATTGCAGCGGATGCTGGTTCTTGCGGGCGTGATCCATCACCTGCGCAACTTTGGTTTCCGCCACTTCGTAAGTGAACACGCCGCATTCGCCGACACCGTGGTGGTGGACATGCAGCATAATCTGGGTCGCATCCTCGGGGTTCTTATTAAAGATCGATTGCAAGACGGAAATGACGAATTCCATTGGCGTGTAGTCGTCGTTGAGCAACAACACACGATACATATTCGGCCGCTTGGTCTGCGTCCGGGTGCGGGTGATGACCGCGGTCCCTGACCCAGGAGTCTCCGGCGTGCGACGCGGCTCGCGCGCCGCCAACGGTGCTTCGAGCGCGACGGGCAGACGCCTCGGCATAAAAAGCCAACGTGCGATGCTCATCACACCCGCGCGAAAACGGCTGACCATGTGGCGAGGTTCAGCAATCACGTTCCAATCCTCATGTGGGGCAAACACGAGGCGGCGCAAGGCCGCCCGCAAAGTCTCTGATACCAACAAGGCTTAATCTAGGCGCCTTGCGCGAGATGCGCCAGTGGGTTGTTGGTCTCGCGCGGATCAAATCCGAGGCATCGACACAACAAGAAAAGGCCGGCTTTTCAGCCGGCCTTTTACAACGCACTACGCTTACTCAGCAGCCAGCCCGATCAGGCCGGCGGCTCAAAAAATATTCAGCCCTGAACCTTGGCCATAGCCGTTTCGACGGGCTTGAACGCTTCCTTGGCGACCTTCGAATAAAGCTCGTTGATCTTCGTCGCCTGAGCCACGAAACCTTCGTAAGCCTGCTTGGCGAAATCCGTCTGGATCTGAATGGCAGTCTCAACCGTCTTGGCGCCAAGGAGCTTTTCCATCACGGCCGAATTGGCGGCGATCGCCTTCTTCGAATACTCGCTCGACTCAGCGGCGATTTCCTGCAGACCCTTGGAGACAGTCGTCGTCGCAGCGGTCATCGCTTCGAACTGGGTTTTGCCGAACTTCTGGAAGTCTTCAACGTTGTTGAACATGATATTCCTCGGTTGGTTTGCCTGAAAGATGAAGCTCCGCGACCGCGACGTTCCACGACCACTGCTATTCAGGCATTTATGTGCACCGCACCATAAATGTCAAGAGAAATTTTGCAATGCAGCATAGCGCGTTAACGCTCGCACTCCAGATTGAGGCCTGATCCTCCCGTACATATGAAGCATATTCAGCGGCTTAACTCTCATCGTTGAGGTCTTTATTTAATCGAACCGCGTTAATCATGTTGCGTTTAAGTCAATGCTTTCATGGGCTTGCCAGAAAATACCGGCAAATAAGTCTCACTCGTTAACTCCCCCGTAACCGCGTCTCAATACGCTTTGACTGTGTGTGAGTACGGCAACTGTCGCCCAACTGGCGGCAGCAGGTCGCGCGTTTGTTGATGAGGCGGTAATGGCGTTTCGTGGCCTGAAGTCCAAAATGGGGCGCTTTGCCCAGCTCGCAGCAGGGGCCTGCGTCGCTCTCTCAACGCTAACGCTCCTCGCGACCCCGGCCGATGCCCGTCACTGGCGTCATTACCGGCACTCTTACCATCATCACAACTACGCGGCGCGTGCGGCCAGCCCGGTGGTGGGTCCGGCCTTTGCCGCGGTTGTTATTGACGGCAACAATGGCCGCACGCTTTACGCCGCGCATGACAATGAGCTGCGCCACCCTGCCTCGCTGACCAAGGTGATGACGCTCTACATGCTGTTCGAGCAGCTTGAGAGCGGCAAGCTGACGCTTGAATCGCCGATCACGATCTCGCAGCGCGCCGCCAGCCAGGCGCCCACAAAGCTCGGCCTCGACCCTGGCGACACAATCAAGGTCGAAGACGCGATCAAGGCCGTCGTGACGCGCTCCGCCAACGATATCGCCGTCGCCATCGCCGAGACGGTCGGCGCCAGCGAAGACAATTTCGCCGCGTTGATGACGCGCAAGGCGCATGCTTTGGGCATGTCGCGCACCAATTATGTCAACGCCTCGGGCCTTCCCGACGACGCGCAGATCACGACGGCGCACGATCTGTCGATCTTGGCGCGCGCGGTTCAAGAGCGCTTCCCGCGATACTTCAAGTATTTCTCCATTCAGTCGTTCGAATACGCCGGCGAAACGATCGGCAACCACGATCGTCTGCTTGGCCGCGTCGACGGCGTGGACGGCATCAAGACCGGCTATACCCGCGCTTCCGGCTTTAACCTGATGACATCGCTGCATCGCGGCGGCCGTTCGCTCGTCGCCATCGTGATGGGCGGGCGCACCGCCGCCGCCCGCGACCGCGTCATGGAAGGCCTGATCGCCGAGCACATCGCCGACGCCTCGACCGGCGGACATACCGGGCCGATGATCGCCGAAGCGTCTCAGCCCGAGCCCGTCAAGGTCGCTCAAGCATCGGTTGAGCGCGCCGTCGCGCCGCTGCAGTTGATCGCGCCGCGCCCGGCGCCGGTCCGCGTGGCTCCGGCCGTTGTCGCGATGGCGAATGTTCCCAAGCCGCCGATGCGCGAGAACGTCGCGTACGCCTCGCGCGATGGCGAAGGCGACACGAATTCGGATGAGCGCGATCCGCCCGCCCCGGCGCTCGCGGCGATCATCCAGCCAGCAAGGTCCAAGCTCCGCGCCGCGGCTGCGATCCCCGTTCCCCCGCTGCCGCCCGCGGCGCCGCTCCGCACCGCCGAGAAGGCCCCCGATCAGCTCGGTTGGGTCAAGGGACCTGACGCGGTTTCTGTCAGCAAGTCGCCAACGAAGACCAACGCGGCCAAGGCTGTCGTCGCGGCGCTGCCGGTCGCTCGTCCCAAGGAAGAAAGCCAGGTTGCGCGCAACGAGGACAGCCGCCCCGCCGGCCATAGCGGCTGGATGATCCAGATCGGCGCGACCGACGATGCCGAAAAAGCCAACAGCCTGCTGATCCGAGCCAAAGCGCAGACACGTTCAACGTTGGCTTCGGCCAAACCGTTTACAGAAAAGGTGCAGAAAGGCGACGGCACGTTCTATCGGGCGCGCTTTGCCGGGCTTGACTCTGTTACTGCAGAATCAGCCTGCAAGTCTTTGAAAAAGGCTGGTTTTTCTTGCTTTCAAACGCAAAATTAAGGCGCTCGCGTCGTAGCGAGAAACGATACGTAACAGTGCTTTCAGAGTGAGGTAGAGTTCAATGGCGGCGCAGCAGAACATCCTTGGCCTGATTGACCCGCGCGGCCAAAGCGGTCGAGCCGCCATGGTCTGGATGAAGCTTCTTCATCAAGGCGCGGTGAGCGCGAACTATCGCTTCGGCATCAGCCCCCGACGTCAGGCCCAGTATCTCGTACGCCTCCTCACGCGTCATCGCGCCCCCCCGGCTCCGCCCGCGCGTGTCGCCCTGACCTTGTTCTGCATTACGCCAGCCGGCAAACCGGCGGTCGAGATATGTCTCTAGCAGCCGCGCGCCCTCTGGATCGTCGCTGAGCAGCGTTGCATGGAGATTGAGGCAATCGGGCCGGGCGAGGCTCTCGAGTTTCCGGCCTTGAAACGCCCCAGAGAGAACTATCCCGGTGAGATCGCCGGAAACATGGTCCAGCGTCATTTCGAGCATCGCCGAGCGCGCCTTCGAGCTTCGCCCTCGCGTTCCAGCGGACTGAAACATCGCGCCGATATTGGCGAACTTGCCCCACCCCGCAAGGCCGAGCGCCAGACTCGCGAGCAAAGAAGCTGGCCCCAGGCTGCCGCGCAAGACCAGCAATAGCGCTCCCAACAAGCCGATTACGCCGCCCCCGCCGCGGACTATTTTCGCCGCGACCGCAGGGCTAAGGCGGGCAAATTGCTTGATCCCCACGAGAAGCAGGTAAAGCAGGAAGAGGCCGGCGATGAGATTTGGCATGGCTTTAAGTCCGCGTCGCGAGGACCACGGTGGCCGGCAAAAACTCCGGACGTGGGATGAACGCGACGCCTTTAAGATACATCGGTTCGACGCCTAACGCATCTGGTTCAACAACAGCCGCGCTTCGCTATTCTCCACCGCCTGTCTTTCGAGCGCCGCCCGGCCTCCAGAGGCGTAAGCCGCGGCGGCGCGCAGCAATTGCGCAAGGCGGTTCGCGGCGCTCGAGTCGAACGCGCTAAAGGCCCCGCCGGTTAGCCGAGCGATTTCGCGGAAGGCGCGCGAGGCGGCTGGATCGTCGCCTTCCTGGAACATGAACGCCTTCACCCCGTGGAGCGCGAGTTGTCCGGCGCGCGAACAGAGGTCGTCGACGTTCTCCTCCATGGCGTCGCCGACATAGATCAGCGCCGCGACCTTGGCGCGCGCCGCTTCGTCGGCGGCGTGCGAGAGAACTTTACGAATCTGCGTCTTGCCGCCCCGCACTTCAATCTTGGACATCAGCGCGGCGAGGCCCTGCCCGCCCGACACGAATTTCGAAGCGCGGCATTCGCTCATGCCGCGGAAATAAACAAGCTGGACATCAAGGCCGCCCGATTCGGCCGCGACCTGGAACATCCGCGACTGCAGCTCGATCGCAAGATCCCAGGTCGGCTGGCGACTCATGGTGGCGTCAAGCGCGAAGATCAGCCGCCCGCGCCCGGACGCCGCCGCGACCGGCGCGGCCCGCGCCGCTTCGACAAACGCGCTGATGCGATCGTCGCCGGTTTTTGGCGTCAGCGGTCCATTCTGGTCGCGTTGGCTCAACTTCGTGCTCCAGGTTCCCACCCTGTAGATTGGCGTCGGAACATTGTTCGGCAAGCAGCCCGGCGCAAAATCTTACAGGCTATATCAGTCCAAGCGCGCCAAGTTCGCGCCGCATCGCCTCAGGCATGCCGGCAAGACCAAGGCCGGAGGCCGCGAGATCGGCGGGCGCATCCTTCTCCTGAAGATAGCGCCAACCCTGAAACGGCCGCATCGGCCGCGGCGCCAGCGGAATGACTGCGCGGCCAAGCCACAGCCGGCAGCGCTCGATGCCGTCGCTGTCCCTGAAATCCTCAATTTCCTCGAGAGTCTGGCGGGCGGCGATCTGGCCCTTGATGACCCAATAAAGCGACCCGCCGTCAAGCAGCTCAGCCCCGCGCTTTGGCGTCATCCGGGTCACATGCGAAGGCCGTTGCGGCTCGCCGCGCGCCTTGAGCGCGGCCATCCGCTCCGTGATCCATTCTTCCAGGTCGGCGATCGAATCCGCGCCGACGCATAGTTTGATGAGGTGAAGCGCCATGTCCGCATTATGGCGCCTGGCCGCTTGCAAGGCGACGGCCCGATTGCCGCACCTGTGGATACCCCTACTCGACGAAATAGTCCTCGTCGATGCGCTTGATCTCGTAGGTGTCGCGCACGCGGATGCCGATGCGATGACGGATCATCAGATGCGCCAGCTCGACGCCGTCGATGAGGACCACACGCGAGGACACCCGCGCTATGAAGTCATGCGCGCTGTCGGGAAAATACGAGGTCGTCACGAACACGCCCTTCGACGCCCGATGCCCTTCGAGCGCGCCGACGAAGTCGCGCACTTCGCGCAACGGCACGGCCCGCTCCGGCTCGAAGCGCTTGGCCTGGACATAAACAACGTCCAACCCCAACTCGTCTTCCTTGATGACGCCGTCGATGCCGCCGTCGCCGATGCGGCCAAGCGCGCGGCCCATTTCGCTGCGTCCGCCGCCATAGCCCATGCGCACCAGCAGGTCGACGATCAACCGCTCGAAAAACCTCGGCGAAAACGAATGCACGCGCCCGATGATCTCACTCGCCAGCTCACGATTCAGCAGATCGAAGTTGACCGCTATCTGCTCTTCCGGGTTGGATTTGCCGTCAGCGTTTGGCGCCGGGTCTTCGACCTTCTGCTTGGAGCGCCAGGCGACAAATTCGGGATAGCGCGAGAGTATGCCAAGATCGATCTCCTTCGGGGCCTCGACAATGAGATCGTGCGCCCGAGGCGTCGCCCGGCAATAACCACGTCTGGGCGCCTCGAGCAGGCCAGCCCTCGTCATATAGGCGCGGGGCCAGTTGAGACGGTTGCAGAATACAGACTGTTGACCGCTGGGGAGGACGCGCGAAAGATCCTCTTTTGTCAGCTCGAGCTTGCGGGCGATCTCGTCCTCAAGCGCCGAGATTTGCACTTCGTCGTTGACCTGGCAGATGTGACGCAACGTCGGCAGCATCAATTGCTGAAAATTTGGCAATGCCATCGTTTCCAAAAACTCCTTGAGGAAACGAACGCTCAAGAAATCCTGAACGCGACGCTGCCGTTTACGCGCATTCCACAGTCAGACTATGTTACGCAAATCGTAACTACCCACCCCCTTGCCACGCGGGTCAATCTCTGAATCCATGGTGGCATGAATCGCACTGATTTGCAGGAGCTCAGCAAGGAGCAGTTGATT
>JAYUFK010000145.1:0-35977 GCA_043739325.1 Methylocapsa sp.
CTGAACCGCAACGCTCTCGCGTTCCTGCGGTGGGCATCAATCCGGTTGATGGTTCGAAAGCTCTGTCAAACCTAGATATGATCCCGGATGGACTCTTAGATCCCGGAAAGAGCTATTATCTCCCCAAGAGTACGAAACACTTCGGCAGATGCGTGCCCCACGCCCCGAGAGCGGGTCGGCGCCTTTTCCATTTCCATCGCGGTGAACACGTGGGTCGGTCTTCCAGCACGTCGCATGAAGCCCCATTTCTTTGGATACCCAGGGCAGGGTGCGATCAAGCGGCATTTGCCCGCATGGAGCAGGCTTTTCCGCGCCCCGCTGAACCAATGGGCGAAGCCTGGTTTATGAGCGCTGAGCGGCGCATTTACCCGGAGTTGCTCGGAGATCTCCAAGCCATCCCTGTCGAGCGCCTTCAAGACACGCTTTACGAAATTGCTGTGGGAACGCACTCGTTCGGGCCTCAGAAAGAGTGGCAATCATGGTTCCGTTACCTCTTGCCTCGCCTTATCCCCCGAAGTCATGAAACACATATCGACGCGCTGCTGGATACGCTAATAACGGCTTTCTTCACGCAACATCCAAAGGGATTGGATGAGGAACCCTATCCAGGTTTCAGGGCGGACGCTTTACTGACTCTCGGCCGTTGCCTGATGGACCACGTATGCTGGCCCGACGGAGACCTCGACGTCGGAATGTGTCTCAACAAAAGCTATTTCAAACCCACTGGTCTTTGGTGGTGGGATCAAGCCAGCGAAAAGTTGTCAGCTTCCTTATTCTTTTGCCTGAAGTATCTCCGCCCTGCACAAATAGGGCCGTGGATGGATTCCGTATTGGGTATTTCTTCGCCGTACTGGCGCGCTCAGGTCATGATCTGGCTTCTTGGCGCGCACGGCGTGCTAACGGGCGCTGTCAAACAGCCTTCAGAATTTTCGTATGACGACTATCCACGTATCGATTGGGCCGTGAGCTATTGTCTGTCTGGCGAATATACCGGGATCTATGATGGCAGCGGCGAGCGCGCTGAATTCATCCCGTTGGCAAACCGGCTCGCTGCTTTAGAGAGCGTGACCAGCTATTTCTCCGAAGACGTATTCCTGGAGTGGCTGGAGACCATCACCCAGCAACCGTCGCTTGTGGCGGAATTGGCTGATGCCCACTATTCATTCTACAGTTTGTATGGGACGAAAAACCTGACGTAAGCTCATTTCTGCTCCGATGTGAGTGCTTTGATCCGGAGGCAATCCCTGTCAGCGGCGCGACCCCCTCGCTAACCCTTTCCAAAAACTGGGGAGGGACTTTCGGCGCGGCCCCACTGTAGACAATTCGCGCACACGCGGCCATTGTCCGCGCCTAAACATTCTTCCTCGACCAACGGATCCAAACATGTCCACTGTCGCTGTCCGCGCCGACGTTCCCAATGATCTCGAAGCCTTCTGGCTCCCGTTCACGCCGAACCGCGCGTTCAAAAAGCGTCCGCGGCTGATTTCGCGCTCCAAGGACATGCACTATTTCACCCCGGAGGGGCGGCAGATTCTCGACGGCACGGCCGCGCTGTGGTGTTGCAACGCCGGACATAACCGCCCGCCAATCGTCGCCGCGATCCAGCGTCAGGCGGCGGAGCTCGATTTCTCGCCGACGTTCCAGTTCGCCCACCCGCTTGTCTTTCAGTTGTCCTCGCGCCTCGCCGCGATGGCGCCCGGCGATCTCGATCATGTCTTTTTCACTAACTCCGGCTCCGAGGCCGCGGACACCGCCCTCAAGATCGCCATTGCCTATCATAACGTGCGCGGCCAAGGCTCGCGCACGCGGCTGATCGGGCGCGAGCGCGGCTATCATGGCGTCGGCTTTGGCGGCATATCCGTCGGCGGCATGGTCAACAACCGGAAACATTTCGGCGCGCTGCTGGCGGGAACCGATCACTTGCCCGCCACCTACAATCGCGAGCATCAGGCCTTCACCAAGGGCGAGCCGGAATGGGGCGGCCATCTCGCCGACGCGCTTGAACCGATCGTCGCGTTGCACGATGCCTCGACGATCGCCGCTGTTATCGTCGAGCCGATGGCGGGATCGACCGGCGTGTTGCCGCCGCCCAAGGGCTATCTGCAGAAGCTGCGCGCGATCTGCGACAAATACGGCATTCTGCTGATTTTCGATGAAGTCATCACCGGCTTTGGCCGCCTCGGCGCGGCCTTCGCCGCCGAGCGCTACGGCGTCATTCCCGATATGATCACCTTCGCCAAGGGCGTCACGTCAGGCACCGTGCCGATGGGCGGCGTCATCGTGCGCAAGGGCATTTACGATGCGTTCATGAACGGGCCGGATCACGCGATCGAACTGTTCCACGGCTACACTTATTCAGGCCATCCGCTCGCCTGCGCCGCCGCGCTGGCGACGCTGGACCTCTACCGCGACGAGAAACTGTTCGAGCGGGCGAAGATGCTCGAACCCAAATGGTGCGACGCGCTGCTGACGCTGAAACGCCTGCCGAACGTGCAGGACATCCGCTGCGTCGGGTTAACCGGGGGGATCGACATTGCGCCGATCGCCGGCAGCCCTGGCCTGCGCGGTTACAAGATGGTCGAGCATTCGTTCCACGAAGCTGGAATCATGATCCGTATTTCCGGCGATACGATCGAGCTGATGCCGCCGCTGATAATGTCGGAAGATCAGATCGGCGAAATCGTCGACAAGGTCGGGCAGACAATTCGCGCGGTGGCGTAGGCGGGCGAACCCCTTCTCCCCTAGCGGGAGAAGGGGTTCGCGTGTGGCGCAATCATTCGCGCCGGCTTGCAATGCTGGCGTAAACTATGCGCACGCGCTGGCGGAATCCATGGGCCAGTTTCTCGTCAAACGTTTGATCCTGCTGGCGGCGACGCTAGGCTTCGCCTCGCTCCTCGTATTCGGCGTGCTCGAAGTGTTGCCCGGCAACGCCGCCGAAGTCATTCTCGGCTCCAGCGCGACGCCTGAATCGGTTGTGGCGCTGACGCACAAACTGGGCCTCGATCAGGGTTTCATCGCGCGCTACATCGCGTGGGTCGGCAATTCGCTGCATGGCGATCTTGGCCAGTCGTTCGCCTATTCCTCGCCGATCGGCCCGCTGATCGCGCAGCGGCTCGCGGTCAGCGCGCCGCTCGCCATCATGGCGATGGCGCTCGCCGCTGCGGTGGCGCTGGCGGCTGGCGTGTTCGCGGCGCAGCGTCACGGCAAGGCCGGCGATGTCTTCGTCATGACCATAAGCCAAATCGGTCTATCGATCCCCAATTTCTGGCTTGGCATTCTGCTCGTGCTGGTCTTCGCCGTCGGCCTGCGCTGGGTTCCCTCGGGCGGTTTTCCCGGCTGGGACGCTGGCATCCTGCCGGCGCTTGGCTCGCTCATCCTGCCCGCGTTGGCGCTGGGCGTCGTTCAGGCCGCAATCCTCACAAGGGTGACGCGCTCGGCGCTGCTTGAAGTTCTGAATGAAGATTTCATCCGCACCGCGCGCGCCAAGGGCCTGTCGCGCCGCGCGGCGCTTTGGCGACACGCGCTGCCGAATGCGATGACGCCGATCCTGACGATCATGGGCCTGCAATTCGCCAATCTCATCGCCGGGGCGATCGTCATCGAGAACGTCTTCACGCTGCCCGGCCTCGGACGGCTGATCTTTCAATCGATCGCCAATCGCGATGTGTTTGTCGTCGAGGATTGCGTGATGCTGCTCGCGGCCATCGTCATCGGCGTGAACTTTCTCGTCGACCTCGCCTGCGCCGCGATCGACCCGCGTTTGCGCCGGCGCTCCGCATGACCGGCGGTCGTTTCGCGCATGGCGGTTTATCAATCGGCGCGATTCTGGTTGTCGCGCTCGTCGCGGCGGCGGCGCTTTCGCTAGCGTGGACGCCTTATCCGCCCGGCGCGATCGACGTCCCCAGCAAATTGCTCGCGCCTTCCCTTCAGCACTGGCTCGGCACGGATGGTCTTGGCCGCGATGTCGTCGCGCAATTGCTCGCCGGCGCGCGCGTCTCCATTCTCGTCGGTGTAATTGCTGTCGGGATCGGCCTGATTGCCGGTGTCGCGCTCGGCCTGATCGCAGCCTCGTCGAATGGCCTCGTCGATCCCATTATCATGCGCCTCAGCGATTTCACCTTCGCCTTTCCAGCGCTTTTGATGGCGATCATGCTGACGTCGGCCTACGGGCCGGGGATCGTCAACGCCATCATCGCGATCGGCATTTTCAATATACCGGTGTTCGCAACGTTGGCCCGCGCCGTCGGCAAAAGCGTGCTGGCGCGCGATTACATTCTGGCGGCGCGCGTCGCCGGCAAGGGGCCCGCGCGCATCGCGCTTGAACACGTCTTGCCGAATATCGCGCCGGCGCTGATCGTGCAGGCGACGATCCAGTTCGCGATTGCCATTCTCGCGGAAGCGGCGCTGTCGTATCTCGGGCTTGGCGCGCAGCCGCCTGAGGCTTCGTGGGGGCGGATGTTGAGCGACGCGCAAGCGCTGATGTTTCAGGCGCCGCGGCTCGTCGTGTTTCCGGGTCTTGCGGTCGCGCTCAGCGTTCTCGGCCTCAATCTGCTGGGCGATGGCTTGCGCGATATTCTCGATCCGCGCTTGCGCGGCAGGGGTTGAGATGCTGCTCGAAGTCGCCGCTCTCAACCTCGCTACCAAAACTGCGCCGGTCGTGCGCGAACTCTCATTCGCGCTGGATCACGGCGAAACGCTTGGCATTGTCGGCGAGTCCGGCTCGGGCAAGACGATGACCGCGTTGGCGCTGATCGGCCTGCTGCCCGAGGGCGTCAGGGCGAGCGGCGCGATCCGCTTCGACGGGCGGGACTTGTTGCGGCTTGACGACGCGGCGATGCAAATGTTGCGCGGCGCCAGCCTCGCGATGATTTTTCAGGAGCCGATGACGGCGCTCAATCCGCTGCAAACCATCGGCCATCAGATCGCCGAACCGCTGCGACTACATCGTGGCCTCACACGATCGCAGGCGCTTGTTCAAGCAAGGACGTTGCTGTTCAACGTGGCGCTGCCGGAGCATATCGCCCGCGCGCATCCGCACATGCTGTCGGGAGGGCAGCGCCAACGCGCCTTGATCGCCATGGCGCTGAGTTGCGGGCCAAAGCTCATCATCGCGGACGAGCCGACGACGGCGCTGGACGTGACGGTGCAGGCCCAGATCCTCCAGCTCATCGCCATGCTGCGGACGCAGCACAACATGGCGCTGATTCTCGTCAGCCATGACCTCGCGATTGTCGCGCAGCAATGCGAGCGTGTGCTGGTCATGTACGGCGGCATGATCATGGAGAGCGGGCGTGTTGCGGACGTGCTCGCGCAGCCGGTGCATCCATACACGCGGGCATTGCTGGACGCGCGGCCCGGTGTTGGCGCGTTGCGCGGCCAACGCCTGAACGCAATTCCCGGCGCGCCGCCCTCGTCCGCCGAAATGCCGAGCGGTTGCCCGTTTGCGCCGCGCTGTCCGCACGCGATTCCCGCCTGCAATGCCGCGCCGCCTCGTCTGGTCGCGTTGGCGAACGATCGCCATGTGCGCTGCATCCGCGTCGACGCCGAAGGGCGCTTGACATGAGCGCGCCGCTGCTGGAAGTGCGCGATCTCGTCAAAACCTACGCCTTGCCGCGCGAGCGCCTGTTCGCGCCGCCCCGGCAAGTGCGCGCCGTCGACGGTGTGAGCTTTACCATTGTCGAAGGCCGCTCGTTTGGAATCGTCGGCGAGTCCGGCTCGGGCAAATCGACGCTGGCGCGGGCCATCCTCGCGCTGGAGCGTCCGACTTCCGGCGGCGTCGCTCTGCTTGGGCATGATCTCTTCGCCCAGTCGTCATCGCAATTGCGCAAGCTGCGCGCGCATATCCAGATGATCTTTCAGGACCCGTTCGGATCGCTCGATCCGCGTCACACGATCCGGCGCATTGTCGCCGAGCCGCTGGTCAGTCTTGGCGCGATGAACGCGAGCGAGCGGCGCGCGCGCATCGATGCGGCGCTGACGGCGGTCGGGCTCAATCCGGCGGACGGCGGCAAATATCCGCACGAATTCTCAGGCGGCCAACGCCAGCGCATCGCCATCGCGCGCGCGCTGATGACCCGACCCAAACTTGTTGTCGCCGACGAACCCGTTTCCGCGCTGGATGTTTCGATCCAGGCGCAAGTGCTCAATCTGATGAACGACTTGGCCAGGGACAGCGGCGTCACCTATCTCCTCATCAGCCATGACCTCGCGGTCGTCGCCAATCTCTGCGACGAAATCGCCGTCATGTTCGCGGGCCGCTTCGTCGAGACGGGGGCAGCTTCAGCGCTCTTGGCGAGGCCCGCGCACCCCTACACCAGCGCTTTGATCGCCGCCGCGCCACGCCTGTCCGCGCCCGCGAGTGGCAACACCGCGCCGCCGCTTTCAGGCGCTTCGCTCGTCGCCGACGCGAATCGAAATCAAGGTTGCGCCTACGCGGCACGCTGCGAATATGCGCAAGAAGCCTGCCGCGAAGTCGCGCCAATGCTCGCGCCGATGGGCGACGGGCGCAAGGTCGCGTGCCATTTTCCATTGCATGATCAATCGCTTATTCCGGATTAGCCGAACCCCGTCAATTATTTCGCCCCGACATCTTGCGGCCGCATCGTCGCAGCACAATCTCTTGTGGGCGCCTTAGCTCCGGTTGGAAAGCCGGGCGGGTTCACTTACGGAGGCTCTTCATGAGCACGGCACAAAATGGTTTTGGTGCGAGCGGCGCGCGCGAGTTTGGCGCCGGCGATTGGGCGCACGCGTCGTGGCGGCGCTCGGGCTGCGGCGTCAGCAATTGGTCGATGTTCGAAATCGTCGCGATGGTTCTCGGCTTTATCGTCTTCTGGCCGATCGGACTGGCGATCCTTGGCTTCAAGATGTGGCAACGCAAGACCGGCTATAGCGGCGATCTGCAAACCGCCGCGCAGGCGAAGTGGCGGGAAGCGCGCGGCATGATGGCGAACAGTGTCAAGGCCAGCGGCCCGTGGACCAGTCAGGTCTGGGGCAATCGTCGCGGCTTCGCGCCGTCGACCTCCGGCAATTTGGCGTTCGACGACTGGAAGCATGCGGAACTCGCCCGTCTTGAGGAAGAGCGCCGCAAACTTGAGGAAGCGCACAATGAATTCGCCAGCTTCCTCGACAACGTCCGTCGCGCCAAGGACCGCGAGGAGTTTGAGCGCTTCATGAACGAGCGCCGCAATCGTCAGAGCGATCCGGGCGCAGGTTCTGGAGCGCCGCATAGCTGAGTCGTCCTCAATCCGCCAAGATTAGTTCCCGCCGCAGCGCCTGACCCTAGGCGCTGCGGTTTTTTTTGCGCGGCAACCCCGCCTTGACGAGCCTCGCCGCGTCATGACGTATAAGCGCCGGATTGTTTAGGGAGTCCCGGATGCGCCGCTCGTTCCGCCTCATCCTCGCCGCCGGAATTGCGCTTGCCGCCTTCGGCGCCGCAGCGCTCGCCAAGGTTAGCGTCACCGTCGGCATGGTGCTGGAGCCGCCGGGGCTCGATCCGACAACAGGCGCTGCGGCCGCGATAGGCGAGATCACGCATTACAATGTTTTCGAGGGCCTGACGAAAATCGAGTCGGACTTTCTGGTTACGCCATTGCTCGCCGAGAAATGGGCCTTCTCGACCGATCTGAAGACGTTGACGTTCAACCTGCGCAAGGACGTCAAGTTTCAGGATGGCGAGGCGTTCACGTCGAAAGATGTCGACTATTCGTTCAAGCGCGCTGCCGCCGCCGATTCCATCAACAAGGACAAGGCGTTTTTCGCTTCGATCGAATCCATCGACGCAAGCGATCCGGCGATTGTCTCGATCAAGTTCAAGCAGCCAAGTTTTGAAGCGCTGTTTCACTTGGGCATGAACACCGCCGTTATCGTCGACGCGAAGAGCGAGCCGACCAACGCGACGAACCCGATCGGAACAGGACCGTATAAATTCGCGGCCTGGAACAAGGGTTCGTCCGTCACGTTGCAGAAGTGGGACGGCTTTCGCGAGGCGGGCAAGATCGCGATCGCCAAGGCGACGTTCCGCATCATCAACGATCCCGCGGCGCAAGTCGCCGCATTGCTTGCCGGCGATGTCGATGCCTTTCCGCGGTTTGGCGGCGTGCAAAGCATCGCGCAGTTTCAGGGCGATCCGCGCTTCAAGGTCACTATCGGCGGAACCGAGGGCAAGACCATTCTCGCCATAAACAACAAGAAGAAGCCGCTCAACGATTTGCGCGTGCGCCAAGCCATCGCTTACGCCATCGACCGCAAGGCGATCATCGACGGCGCAATGAATGGATATGGAACGCCGATCGGCAGTCATCTCACGCCGAACGACCCTGGTTATGTCGATCTCACCGCGCAGTATCCGCATGATCCGGCGAAGGCGAAGGCGCTGTTGAAAGCGGCGGGCGTTGCGATGCCGCTGAAGCTTTCGCTTATCCTGCCGCCGCCCGCCTATGCGCGCCAGGGCGGCGAAATTATCGCGGCGCAGCTCGCCGATATCGGCATCGAAGCGACGATCCAGAACGTCGAATGGGCGCAATGGCTGTCAGGCGTCTACAAGGACAAGAATTACGATCTGACGATCATCAGCCATGTCGAGCCACTCGACATCGGCATCTACGCCAACCCGAACTATTACTATCAATACGACAACGCCGATTTTCGCCAGATCATCGCCAAGCTCGAGGCGGCGGCGGATTTCGCCACGTTCAAACAGTTGATCGGCCAGGCCCAACGCAAGCTCGCGGACGATTGCGTCAACGCGTTCCTGTTTCAGTTGCAGCAGATCACCATCGCCGATGCGAAGTTGCAAGGCCTGTGGAAGGACTCGCCGATCTTCGCCAACGATCTATCGGCGATGTCGTGGAAGTAGGGGCTGTTTCGAGGATGCGTGACTGCAAGCGGTGCTTTCGTCATTGCGAGCAAAGCGAAGCAACCCAGACGAAGGCCGCAAGCGCTGAAGGTTAATGCAACCTGGACCACGTGATGAAGCTCGAGTCTGGATTGCTTCGCTGTCGCTCGCAATGCCGGCGACGGTGTTGCAACACTCGCGAACGCACCGGTGATATTGGCGTCGCCGGTTCGACTGTGACAAAGTGGGAAACGGGCGAAGGCAGAGAAATCCATGGCGCTCCACCACCTCTCCGCTGTTGCGCTTCTCGGAGCCTATCGCGCCAGAAAACTCTCGCCTGTCGAAGTCATTCGCGCGGTGCTGGCGCGCGTCGAGGCGTTCGAGCCGCATATCCATGCGACCTATTTGCTGACCGGCGAACGCGCGCTCGACGAAGCGCGCGTTTCTGAGCGGCGCTGGATGCGCGGCGAGCCGAAGGGCGCACTGGACGGTGTTCCCGCCAGCGTCAAGGACAACATCGCGACGAAGGGCGATCCTACGCCGCTTGGCACGGCGGCGAGCGATCTCGCGCCCGCCGCGCAGGACGCGCCGCCGGCAGCGCGGCTGCGCGAGGCGGGCGCGATTATTTTCACGAAAACCGCGATGCCGGACTACGGCATGTTGTCGTCGGGACTTTCGAGTTTTCATCCGCTGGCGCGCAATCCGTGGGATCTCACCCGAACGCCCGGCGGCTCTTCGGCCGGCGCCGGCGCGGCGGCGGCGGCAGGTTACGGTCCGCTGCATGTTGGCACCGACATCGGCGGGTCGATACGTCTGCCGGCGGGCTGGTGCGGGCTGGTCGGATTGAAGCCAAGCGCCGGACGCGTGCCGATCGATCCTCCCTATGTCGGCCGCGTCGCGGGTCCGCTGACGCGCTGCGTTGACGATGCGGCGCTGCTGATGGCGACGCTTTCCCGGCCCGACGGGCGCGATTATTCGAGCCTGCCGCCGCAGGAGATCAATTGGAAGATTGCGCCCGCCTCGCCGCGTGGCCTGCGCATTGGTTTGCTGCTCGATGCCGGCTGTGGCGTTCCGCCGGACAAGGAACCGTGCGAGGCGATCTTGCGCGCCGCGCGCGATTTGGCTCAGGCTGGCTCCGTCGTCGAATCTGTCGCGCCTTTTCTCACGCAGGAAATGCTCGACGGTCTCGATCGCTTCTGGCGCATGCGCGCGCTGAGCGACCTGCGCGGCATTTCGAGCGAACGGCGCGCCAGGGTGTTGCCGTTCATCCGGGCTTGGGCGGAGTCGGCGGCTGCCTTGACTGGCGAACAAGTTTTTCAGGGCTTCAGCCAGATCATCGCGATGCGCAAGGCGGCGATCGGCGCCATCGCAGGCTATGATTATTTCATTTCGCCGACAGCGCCTATGACGGCGTTCAGGGCGGAGCTCGCCTCGCCGAGCGACGATCCGCTGAACCCTTTTCCGCACATCGGCTTCACCGTGGCGTTCAACATGTCGGAACAACCGGCGGTTTCAATCAACTGCGGCTATAGCGCCGCAGGTCTGCCGATCGGGTTGCAGATCATCGGCAAGCGCTTCGAAGATGTCGGCGTTCTCGCGCTGGCGCGAACGTTTGAGGCGATGCGCTCGGGAGAGCAGCGGCCCTGGCCAGAGCCGCCGGCAATATAATAAACAGAAATATGATGTTGATAGTGAACGCCTCGACGAGATCGAGGGCGTTTCGACAGGTCGGCGGAGAATGGCATCCCAAGCCCCTGAAAACGCTCAATCGATGACGGAAAACCGCCGCCATCGCCAGGCGCGCTCTCGCAAAAATTTAACCAAGTCCGTGCAGATTGCCCGCGTCGTCCCGATGCCGCCGAGCGAGCTTTTCATGACCCCGTTTTCCCAGCGCCTCGCGATCCTCGCCGCCGCGCTTTGTCTGGGCGTTGGTGTCTGGCTGGTTCTGCATCACGACGCTCCCGCGGCTGGCGCATCCCTCCTAGCGCTGATCGCCGCCATCCCGTGCCTATGCGCGGCGGCGCTCGCCTTCGCGCTCGATGATGAAGCGACGCGCGCCTACAGCGTCATCCTTGGGGCAGCCGCGCTGGCGATGATTGCGCTGGGCGCCGTCAGTCTTGATGCGTCGAGCTTGCTCGTGATCTTCGGCCTCGCGTCGACCGGCTTGCTCATCGCTGGCGGTTGGAGCCTGTGGCGCGCTGCGAGCGGCCTTGCGCGCACTCGCTTCAATGGCGACTGGGCGTTCGGCATCGCGCTTGTCGCGGCGCTCGCGATCTACACCGCCTACTACATCGTCGCCTCGCACGATCTGATGTTCGCCGACTTCATGCGCAATCGCAAAGTCTCGATCGCCGTCGCCGGAATGCTCGATCATTTTCAGTTCGTCCAACTCCTGATCGTCTACGCCGCCTCCGCCAAGGAGGATTATTCCTGGCTGCCAGCGCTGGCGCCGGGCGCGCTGATGTCGGTTAGCCAGCCATTCGCGCGCTGGCCTTATCAGATCGCACTCATCCTCTTCTATGCGGCGCCGGCCTATCTCGCACTCGGCGTGTTGACGCGCGATCTGGCGCGCGGCGCGGGGTTGAGGCGTTTCGCGCTGAATGCCGCCATCGTCCTGGCGCTGGGCGCTTTCGTCGCGTTCGCCGCCTATCCGACGGCGATGGCGATTACGGCGCGCGGCATGCCGGATATCGGCGGCCTCGCGCTGTTTGTCTGGAGCCTGCGCCTCGCCGAGCGTCTCGCGCGCATCCTGGCGCTGGCGCCTGGCCACGATGCGCGCGTCGCCGCGATGGCGCGCCGCGTCGCGCTGGCGCTGGCGTTAAGTCTGTTCGCGATGTTTCTGTTTCGCCGCTGGTATGTTTTTGCCGGCGTCGGCATCGTCGCGATGCTGGCGCTCGAAGTCATCGCACTCGCCATCGCGCGCGGCGCATCGTTTCGTTGGCGCGACGCCATTCTCGCGGCGTCGCTTGCAAGCCTCGTACTGTTCGCGCTGGCGACACCGGTGCTCGTCGATTGGCTGCCCGATCCCGCTGCGCACGACTACGTGCTGATCTATGCGGCCTATCGCAAGGAATTCTCGGAGTTCATCGCGCAGATATTCGACTGGTACGGGCTTGGCGTTCTGGCGCTGGCGGTTTGCGCCGCGCTGCTGCTGTGGGTGTATTCCGACAACGGACGTCTGCTGCGATTGACGGTCGGGTCGGCCGTGATCGCAGCGATGTTGTTCCTTCGCGTGCAGACGCCCTACATCCATCACGTCTTGCTTATCGCGCCCGCTGTAACCGGCGTCATCGGCGCCGGAATCCTCTTGCTGTTCGCGCGCTCAAAGCCCGCCGCGTTGACGGCGGCGAGCGCGCTCGCAATCTTTACGCTGACGCCGGTAGCGAGTGCGCTGGCGCCGGTCGGCTTCGGGCCAACCGCGGGACAGCCGCACAGTCCGCGCGCGGACTTGGCCGAGCTGACGCGCCTGAAGGATTGGTTCGACGCGCACGCCAGTCCGCAACATCGCGTCTGCGCGCTGGGATCGAGCTACACATTCAGCGATCAACTGATCCAGGAGCTTTGGCAGCTCAACCCGGCGATTTCGCCATTTTACAAGAGTTCCGCCGACCGCGCTGATGTCGTCATGGCGCATGTCGATACCGCCGAAGGGGCGCCTGTCGCCGGGCTGAAGGACTGCGCGATGATGCTCGTCGGCGATCCCGTGCAGACCCATCTCGTGCCGCAATATCAGGAGACGATCATCATACCCGCGACGGAGATGCTGACCGGGCAGGGGATTGGGGCGAAGTTCAAGCGCACCGGCGAGACCTTCGCGCTTGAGAACGGCGTCAAGGTCATCGTGTTTGAGCGGACCGAGGCGATTACCGACGAGGACATCGTGGCGCTGGCTGCACGGTGGCGCGAGACGCGATTGAAGAACGGCGTTGGTCTGCGCGGAACCGACGGGTAAGTGTAGCGGCGATCAACTCGCCCGCGTCGGTCGGTCCAGTCCCAGAATATAGTCGAGCGCAATCTTGCCGGGGCCAAATGTTACGATCGCCAGCTCCATCGCCAGCCAGGTCAAGTGAATAGCCCAGCCATCAGGCTCGGTGAGTTGCACGATCACAGTCATGCCGATCAGCGCCAGCGCGGCATAACGCGTGCCGATGCCAAGCACCAACAGCACCGGGAACGTCACTTCGCCGATGCCCGCCAAGGTCGCGAACAATTCGGGCATCGGAAACGGAATTTCGGAGCCGAAAATGTGAAGCTTGTATTCGTCGGTGAACAGCGTTTTCGCGCCGAACGACAGGGTAAGGAAACCGTCCCATTTCGTCAGGCCGGAATACCAGAAGGGAATGGCGAGGCCGAAGCGCGCGACCAGCATTGTCAGCGACTGCGGAGCCCAGCCGAACAAAGCGTTGGTGAAGCGCGAAATCGCGGCGGCAAAGCCGGTCTGAGCGGCGGATTGCATAGCGGTCATCGCGGTTTCCCTAAGATAACGTGGGTCAGGGCGCCGGCCTCGATAAGACCGACCAGATGGGCGCCGGGGTCGAAGTCATCGGCCTGTATGCCGGCGTGCGCTTCAGCCAGGGTTACACCAGAGCGAAGCGCCTCGGCGAATTCATAGCCGAGCGGCGGCAGGATGCGCACCAGCACGTCGGCGTCGGGCCGTGTGATCAGCGTCGCCTCGCCGATCCATTCTCGCGGCGGCGTGACTTCGCCGCCCCCCTGGTGTCCAGCCCAGATCGAACCCACCGGGAACTGCGAGCGCAAGAGGCGGACCGCAGGGTGAAAGGCGAAACGCAAGTCAGTGACGCGCTCCGGGTCGATCCCGGCGAGCGCGGCCAGTTGCATCGGTTCAGCCTCTGCAGAGTGATAGGCCTCGACCCAGGCGTTCTCAAATCGCGCGACATCCGCGAGATACCGGACGTCCTGCGCCGGTTCGAACGTGGCGATGAAATCGGCAAAGCCGGCGCCATAATGAATGATGACGGCGCTCGCGGGCTTGTGGCGGGCAGTGTAGGCGCGGGCCATGGCGCGAAAAAACTCGTCGCCGACAAGCCGATGGGTGACGGGGAAACGCGCTTCCATCGCGCCGATGAGCGAGACGGCGACATTGTTGCGGTACACTGAAAATCGCCTGGCGTCCGGCACGCCCTCGCGGCCGTGCGTGTCGCCGGGCGGCGGGCTCGACGGCGAGCCCAGCGCCGCGGCGAACGCGTCGATGGTCGCGTTAAACGGCACGGCGGCGCTCCGTCTTTTGGCTGTGCGGCGCGGCTTCCGCCATCGCGCGTTCGGCGAGGCGGGCCTCGCTTAGCAGCTTCGACCATTCCGGCACGTCGTTGTCCCATTCGATCAAGGTTGGGGTGGGGCCGATCCTCGCGATGACGTCGCTATAGAGGGACCACACGGCCTGACGCACGGACGAGTCATGGGCATCGATCAGCAGGGGGTGGCCGGCATCGTCGACCGCCTCCGCAAATCCGGCGAGATGGATCTCGCCGACGTGCTCGAGCGGAAAGGCGTCGAGATAGCGCGCGGCGTCGAAGCCGTGGTTGGTCGCGCAAACCATGACATTGTTGACGTCAAGCAGCAGCCGGCAGCCCGTCCGTCTGGCGATTTCGCCGATGAAATCTGCCTCGCTCATCGTGCTCTGCGCGAACAGAACATAGGTCGAGGGGTTCTCCAGCAGCATTTGCCGCCCCATCGCTTCTTGCACCTGATCGATGTGCGCGCAGATCGTGCTCAACGTTTCGTCGGTGTAGGGGAGCGGCAGAAGGTCGTTCAGATAGCCCTCGTTGTGGCTCGACCAGGCCAGATGTTCCGAGAAAAGGCCTGGCTCGTAGCGCCGCGCCAATGCCGCGAGCCGCTTCAGGTGGTCGCGGTCGAGCGGCCGCGGCGACCCGATGGACAGGCCGACGCCATGCAGGGAAAGCGGATAAAGGGCGCGGATCGCCTCCAGCCGCCGGTGTGGGGGGCCGCCGTCGCCCATGTAGTTCTCGGCGTGAATCTCGAAAAAGCCGAGAGAAGGCCGATCGCGCAGTATTTCGTCGATGTGCTCGGACTTCAGTCCGACGCCGCAGCCCGCGATCGCGGCCGATGGACGGGTCGGAAGTGGCGGAACGTTGTCTTGCATTTGGCTTCCCCTGAACCGCCGGATGGGTAATTGGCTTCAGCAATGACTTCGCATCATTCCACACCCATGTTACATGAACTTGCGGTCGATCGCCGCGCCAGGCGAAAAATTGTCATCGGGACGTAACAAACAGCTTCGCGGACCGAAGGTCGAATGAGCGGTGTAATGTCTGAAGTCAAGGCCGATGAAAAATGGGCCCAGATGATGCGCGCCGCGCTTGGCGGGGACGAGAACGTCTATCGCCGGCTATTGGAAGAGATCGGCCGGTCGGTTCGGGCCATGGCGCGGGGCGCCTTTTCACGGGCCAGGGTCGGCGATGCTGACGTTGAGGATGTTGTGCAAGAGACTTTGTTAGCCATTCACTTGAAGCGGCAGACCTGGGACGGCGGCCTGAAACTGGCGCCTTGGGTCGGCGCCATCGCGCGCCATAAGATCATCGACGCAATGCGTCGCCGGGGCGCACGCCGATTGGAGCCGATTGAAGATTTTGAGGGCATTCTGGCCGCGCCGGAGGCCGAGGATCCCCATGCTCGCAGCGACGCGGAACGTCTCATGAAGCAACTTGCGCCGCGCCAGCGCGATATTGTCCGCTCGATCTCGCTCGACGGCGAGTCGATTTCGGCAACGGCGATGCGCCTGTCGATGACTGAGGGCGCGGTGCGCGTCGCCTTGCATCGCGCGCTCAAGTCCCTTGCGGCTTCATGGCGCGAGGCGATGCAATGAAGACCTCCGAACTCATCGATGCGCTTGCCGCCGACCCCATCCCGCGGGGCCCAAGCCTGCGCGCCAGCTTTTTCCTGGCGATGGCGATCGGCGCCGCGGTTAGCGCCGTGATCTTCTACGCAACGATTGGACCGCGCAGCGATTTCGCGCAGTCGGTTCACACGCTGCGGTTCGATCTGAAGTTTGTCGATACGCTTGCCTTGCTGTTGCCGTCGGCGCTTCTGTGCCTCCACATCCTGCGTCCCGAGGCGCGCGTTAGCGTCTTGGCGCTGTTGTTCGCTGCGCCCTTTTTGTTGCTTGGAACGGCGGTGATTGTGGAGATGTCGGTCGTCCCGTCGTCCCGATGGGGCGCTTTGATGATGGGCGACAATGCAATGCATTGCCTGCGCGTGATCCCGTTGTTGGCGATAGCGCCCTTGGCCGCGTTGCTTTATGCGATTCGCGCTGGAGCTCCGCAGAATCCGACCCTGGCGGGCGCGCTTGCTGGAGCGGCTGCCGCCGGCATTTCCGCGACGCTCTACGCGATGAACTGCCCTGACGACTCGCCATTGTTCGTCGCCAGCTGGTACCCGCTCGCGACGCTTATCGTTGTCGCGGCCGGAGCCCTCGCGGGAAGGCTGCTGTTGCGCTGGTAGGAAGCGCTACTTGATGAGCGGTTTGAGGATCGCCGAGAGCTCGTCGATGCTGAGAGCGCCGCCGTAGACCTTTCCGTCGATAACAAAAGTTGGCGTGCCCGAGATCTTGACTGTCGCGTCCGCGGTCTTGCCGATTTGCGCAACAGCGTCTGCCATTTTCTGATCCTTGAGACACGTCTCGATCTTGTCGCGCGTCATCCCGGTGGGGCGCAGCGCGGTGGTCAGACCATCCAGCGGCTTGTCGACGAATGCCCATTTGTCCTGTTCGGCAAACAGCAATTCAATCGTCGGGAAGACCTTATCTTCGCCAACGCAGCGCGCGAGCATGAAGGCCGCGACATCGAGATTGTTGCGGGAATATTCGCGGAAGATGTAGCGGACCTTCCCGGTGTCGACGAATTCAGTCTTGAACGCCGGCAAGATATCCTTGGAAAAATGCGCGCAGTGCGAGCACGTCAGCGATCCATATTCAATAACCGGGATGCCAGCCGCATCGCCAATTGACAATTCTGGGAGCGGCCCCGGCTGCAAAACTTTCGCCATGTCCACGGAGGAATCCGGCTTTGGCGGGGCGGTTTCGGCTCTGGCCGCGCCGAGTAGGGCCAGCCCCAACGCGACGGCGGCCGCTTGCGCGAGCGCGCGGCGTGTGAGGCGGTTCGATGCAAGGGTCACGTTTGGCGCTCCGGTTGACGAGGGACGGGCTTGCGCCCGCCCGATGCTATCAAACGAACTTCTGGCGACAAATCTGGTCGAAATCAAGTGCAAGCGACGGCAAAGCGCTGCGCTACTCCGGGATCGGAATAACGTCGACTTCGACGTCCAGATCGTGCCCACCCGATGAGAGAATGACGCCTTCGACCGGCGAAACGTCGGCGTAATCTCGGCCAAATCCGATAATCACGTGATCGTTACCGACCGGGATCGCGTTGGTCGGGTCGAGGCCAAGCCAGCCAAATTGCTCGCCGCACCAAAGCGACACCCAGGCGTGCGAGGCGTCAGCGCCGGCGAGGCGAGCCTTGCCGGGCGGCGGGATTGTCCTGATATAGCCGCTGACGTAGCGGGCGGAGAGGCCAAGGCCGCGCAAGCCGGCAATCATGATGTGCGCAAAGTCCTGGCATACCCCGCGGCGATTGGCGAAGGCTTGCGCTGGCGTCGTCGAAACGGCAGTGGCTTTCGCGTCGTAGCGGAAATCCGACTTGATGCGACGGTTCAAATCCAACGCGGCTTCGTAGATCGGACGTCCCGCCCGGAAGCTATCGAGCGCGTACTGCGTCGCGCCGTCGAAGATATCGACGAGCCGGCTCGGATACAGGGTGAATGCTGGCGAGTCTGGCGCCAGCGATTGCGCCGCCGCGCTGTCTCCAGCGATATTCTCCCATGTCGGCGTGATCCCCGCCATAGGCGCGGGCATTCGATCCACGCGCACGCGCGAACTCGCCTCGATAACAAGCTCGCGGTGCGGTGTTTCGATGCGCAGGTGCGTGACGCGATTGCCGAACATGTCCGGCCGCTCCTCGATTCGCGTCGGAACCGGCGTCACCTCGATCTGGCTTTTCACGACGGTTTGCCCGTCCAGCGAACGTAAAAGCAGATGCATCGCGCACGTGTTCACCGCGACCGCCGCGTCATAAGTGTAACGCGTGAGGTGACGCACATCGTAGATCAAGCGAGGCCTATGACTTTCTCGGCGCGCGCGTGCTGCGTCCCCTGGAGGAAGTAACGCGCGCCAATCGATTCAGCCAGCGCCGTCAGCCGTTGCTCAAGCACGAGAATGCGCTGATCGGTGACCTGCTCGGCGTCCTGCGTGTCCAGCTCGGCGCGCAGCAGCGTCGACATGCGCCGCGGTTCTTCGAGCATCCCGTCTTGTTTCAAGACCGGCAGCGCCGCGATGTGGTTGTCGATCGCCTGCGCCTGGAAAGCCACGGAACGCGGGTTGAATGGATCGAGCAGCGCCATATCGCGCACCGGGCCAAGCGCCACGCCGATAAGATAGCGCGAGTGGTAGGTGATCTGCGAATCGATGAGATCGAGCAGGATCGTCAGATTATGCGCTGTCGCGGTTTCCTGCGCGAACTGGCGCACGAGTCGGCAGGTGTTGATGCCGCGCTCGATGCGGCGGCCCATGTCGTAGAAAATCCACCCGGCGCCGCGGTTGAAGTTCTCATCGAACAGCCCGGAAAGCGCTGCGATTGTCGCCAGCGCCTCTTCCGTGCAATCGATCATTTCGGGTTCTGCGAGCGGGCGGTCCGGCGCGGCGAGAATGCAGGATTCCAGACGCCCGATCAATTGCCAGCTTTGCTGCGTCAGGCGCTCGCGAATGACTGAAGCGGCGTGGCGCGCCGAACGCGCGATATCGAGCGCCGAGCCATAATTGTCGCCGTCGCGCAGCGCGGCTTCCGCCGCTTGCGGCAGCGACAGCTTCGCCTGCGCCGCGGTGATTGCCCCCCACGAAACCAGAACGGCCTTCAGCCGTTCAAGCGATTGCCGCGCGCCAAGCATCGGCGCGTCCGGATCGACGGCGCGACTGCAAATGCAGCGCACGAGGCGCAGCGTCGCCTCTTCGCGCTCGAGATAGCGGCCGAACCAGAAAAGATTATCGGCGGCCCGGCTGGGCAGATTGCCCAGCATCCGAATAATGCGGACTTTCTCCGGCGTCGGCAGCAAGCTGGTCGTCTCAACCGGCTTGTCGGCGAGCACCCACACGTCGGCGGATTCGACGCCGGCGCCCATCGAGACGGCGCGCGCGTCGGCGTGGTCGGCGACGCGGCAGAAGCCGCCCGGCATTACGCGCCAGCCGTCAGGCGTTGCCGCGGCGTAAACGCGCAACACAAACGGGCGCGGCGCGAGGCGGCCGTTTTCCCAACGCGGCGTTGTCGACAGCCGCACAACGTCCTGTCCGACATAATCGACGCCGCGCGCCGCGATGCTGCGGGTAAGCCTGCTGCGATCCGCTAGGGAAAGCTCGTGACCAAGAATGCTGCGTTTGTCGCCAAACCCGGGGACTGAATCCTTGAACGCAGCTGCTATTGCGATGTTATCGAGCGACCCGAGAACCTTTTCGCGCTCGGAGGGTTGGCCGCACCACCATGTCGCGATGTTCGGCATCAGCAGATCTTCACCAAGCAGCCGACGCGCCAGACCGGGCAGGAACGCCAGCAACGCGCGCGATTCGATGAGGCCCGCGCCTGGCATGTTCTCGGTGGAGACGCCGCCGGCGCGGATCGCATCGAACAGTCCGGGGACTCCGATGCGCGAGGCGGGGTTAAGCTCGATCGGATCGCACCAGTCAGCATCGACGTGGCGCCAGATCACGTCAGCGCGCTTCAACCCGGCGATCGTGCGAACATAGACGCGGCCTTCGCGCATCACGAGATCGTCGCCCTCGACAAGCAGGAAGCCGAGGTAGCGCGCAAGATAGGCCTGCTCGAAATAGGTCTGGCTCAACGGTCCCGGCGTAAGAATGCAGATGCGCGGCTCGCTGCGCATGCCGCTGGCCTTGAGGCCCGCGCGCAATTGCCGAAAGAACGGCGCCAAACGTTCGACATTCATGTCGCTGTAGAGGCGGGGGAACGCTTGTGAGACAACCAGGCGATTCTCCAGCGCGTAGCCGGCGCCCGACGGCGCCTGGGTGCGATCGCCGAGCACCCACCATCGGCCATCCGGGCCGCGTCCGATGTCGGCGGCGTAGAGGCGCAGCCAACGCTTGCCGGGCGGCGGCACGCCGCGCATCGAGGCAAGAAAATCTGTCGATCCGGTCAGCGCGGCGGCTGGCAGCAGCCCCTCGGACGATAGTCGGCCGTCGCTGTATACGTCGCTCAGGACGCGCTCGAGCAGTTCGGCGCGTTGGGCGACGCCTTTTGCGATGTGGTTCCATTCGGCTTCGGGGATAAGCAACGGCATCCGGCTTAACGGCCAGGTCCGCTCAATGCTTTCGCCTTTGACGCGATACGACATGCCGCGATCGCGGATGCGACGGTCAGCGGTTGCGAAACGTTGCTCGATGTCTTCAGGTCCGATGCCGGCCAACGCCTCCAGCAACCGCTCCCAGTGCGGGCGACGCACGCCGTCCGCGCCGATGAACTCGTCAGGCGTTCCGGGGAGGGGGGAATAATCTCGCGTCCACGCCGCAATCTGCGCGCGCGCGGCGGCGCCGTCCTCTATTGCTCTTGTATTAACGCCCAATGGGCCTCCGCAGATCCAAAGTCATGGGGAATTCTCCCGCCGACTCGGATGGCGGGATTGAAATTGCCCCGCCAGTATGGCCGTGATCCTGAAAACGCGCTAGCCGCCGCGCCTCCGCCTCGTAGGAATTCACCGGGAAAGTGTCATAGTTTCGCCCGCCCGGATGGGCGACATGGTACACGCAGCCGCCGAGCGAGCGCCCGCTCCAGACATCGAGAATGTCGAAGGTCAGAGGCGAATTCACCGGCAGGGTCGGATGCAAGCCTGAAGTCGGCTGCCAAGCCTTGTAGCGGACGCCGGCGACCGCTTCGCCCTGTGCGCCCGTGGGGGTCATGGGCGCCTGCCGACCGTTACAGGCGATCACATGCCGTCCGGCCACAAGCCCCTTGGCTTTCACCTGCAGCCGTTCGACCGACGAATCGACGTAGCGCACGGTGCCGCCCGCGCCGCCTTCCTCGCCCATGACGTGCCACGGCTCCAGCGCCTGGCGGATTTCGAGATCTACGCCGCCGTGATTGACGTTGCCGCAAAGCGGGAAACGGAACTCGCGTTGCGCCTCGAACCATTCCGGCTCGAAGCGATAACCGGCGCTGCCCAGATCGGCGAGAACGTCAAGAAAGTCTTCCCAAACAAAATGCGCCAGCATGAACCGGTCGTGCAACGCCGTTCCCCAACGCACCGGCGCGCCGCGCTGTGGCTGGCGCCAGAACCATGCGACAAGCGCGCGCAGCAGCAGTTGCTGCGCTAGGCTCATGCGGGCTTCGGGGGGCATTTCGAACGAGCGAAATTCAACGAGCCCGAGACGCCCGGTCGGACCGTCGGGCGAATAAAGCTTGTCGATGCAGATTTCGGCGCGGTGGGTGTTGCCGGTGACGTCGGTCAGCAGATTGCGGAAAAGCCGGTCGACCAGCCACAGCGGCGCGGGTTCGCCCGGCTGGGGCGTGTTGGCGAGCGCGATTTCGAGTTCGTGGAGAGAATCGTCGCGCGCTTCATCCAAGCGCGGCGCCTGGCTCGTCGGGCCGATGAACAAGCCAGAAAACAAGTAAGACAGCGAGGGATGGCGCTGCCAGTACAGCACGAGGCTGGCGAGTAGATCTGGGCGGCGCAGGAATGGCGAATCTTGCGGCTTCGCGCCGCCAAGCACAACGTGGTTGCCGCCGCCCGTGCCGGTGTGACGGCCGTCGGTCATGAACTTGTCGACGCCAAGCCGCGACTGGCGCGCGTCCTCATAAAGCGTCGTCGTTGTTTCCACCGCCTGGCGCCAGCTTGTCGCGGGATGAATGTTGACCTCGATAACGCCGGGATCGGGGGTTACCTTGATGAGATCGACACGCGGGTCGTAAGGCGGCGTGTAGCCTTCAATGCGCACCGGCATTTTCTTTTCGCGCGCGATGCCCTCGATGACTTCCAGAAGTTCGAGATAGTCGTCGAGCTTGGGCACGGGCGGCATGAAAACGCAGAGGACGCCATCGCGCGGCTCGATCGACAGCGCCGTGCGCACTGCGCCGTCGTCCGCCTCAGAGTCGCCGAGCGTCTGCTCCTGATATTCCTGTCGATCGAAAGCCGGGGCTTCGCTCAGCGGCTGCTGGAAACGCTGTGGCTCTGGCAGTTCGCCGCGCGGCTCCATCGGGTCTTGCGGATGGACATGCGGAAACAGCGAGGGTTTGACGTAGGGCAGCGACTTGATCGGAAGGCGATACCCTACGGGCGAGTCGCCTGGGATCAGGAACAGCTTGCCGCGCCGCAGCGGCCAGCGCTCGCTCTTCCAGCGCTGGCGCGCTTCGGCGTTCCACACCTGCACCGGCAATACGAAGCCAGTCGGTCGCGTCAGGCCATGTTCAAAGGCGCGCACCATGCGCGAGCGTTCCTCGGGATCGTCGATCTTCGGATCCGCTGGGTCGACGTTGACCGGAAGCGCCGCTTCCTTGAGCATCCAGTAGGGCGCGTCCTCATACGCGGGTATGACGTGATCCGGTTCGATGCCGAGCTTTTCCGCGACTTCGCGCGCTAGACTTTCTGCTTCGGTATCGGTGGCGCGCAGCGCCGCGGCGGAGCCGGCGATCAGCGACGGGTCTTGCCAGATCGGCTTGCCGTCCTTGCGCCAATATAGCGAATAGGCCCAGCGCGGCAGGCTCTCGCCGGGATACCATTTGCCTTGTCCAAAGTGCAGGAATCCGCCCGGCGCGAAGCGATCGCGCAACTTATGGATCAGCGTATCGGCCAGCGCCATTTTTGTCGGGCCGACCGCGGCGGTGTTCCATTCGGCGGCGTCGTAATGATCGATCGAAACGAATGTCGGCTCGCCGCCCATCGTCAGGCGAACGTCCTGCTTTTCGAGATCGCGATCGACGAGATCGCCGAGCGCGTCGAGCTTGGCCCAGGCCTCTTCGGAGAACGGCGCCGTGACGCGCGGCGCTTCGCGCAGGCGCGCAACCTTCATGTCGAAGCCGAATGAGACCTGCGCGGGTTCGACCAGTCCGGTTATCGGCGCCGCCGATTGAAAAGTCGGCGTCGCGCATAGCGGCAGATGGCCTTCGCCGCAGAGCAGGCCGGATGTCGCGTCCAGCCCGATCCAGCCGGCGCCGGGGATGTAAACTTCGGTCCAGGCGTGCAGGTCGGTGAAATCGTGGTCCGTGCCCAACGGCCCTTCGATCGGATCGACGTCGGCCTTGAGCTGGATGAGATAGCCCGAGACGAAGCGCGCGGCGAGGCCGAGATGGCGCAATATCTGCACTTGCAGCCAGGCGGAGTCGCGGCACGAACCCGAGCGCAGCGCCAGCGTATCCTCCGGGTCTTGCACGCCGCTTTCCATGCGGATGACATAAGCGATGAGGCTCTGAAGCTGGGCGTTCAGCGCGACGAGAAATGGAATGGTGCGGTCGTGCTTGCCAACGATCGTCGCGAGCAGTTTCGCCAGCATCGGACCGGGCGGCGTGGTCGCGAGATAGGCCGCGAGTTCCGTCTTCAGCTCGTCGGGATAGACGAATGGAAAGTCTTCGGCATAAGGCTCGACGAAGAAGTCGAACGGGTTGATGACCGCCAGCTCGGCCTTGAGATCAACCTCGACCTTGAACTCGGTCGTCTTCTCGGGAAACACCAGCCGGGCCAGCCAATTGCCGTGCGGGTCCTGCTGCCAGTTGATGAAATGATTGGCCGGGGAGATTTTCAGCGAATAGCTCGTCACCTTAGTGCGGCAGTGCGGGGCGGGGCGCAGGCGCACGGTCTGCGGACCGAGTGCGATCAGGCGATCGTAGGTGTAATGCGTGACGTGCTGCAAGCCGACGAGAATTGCCAAAATGAGCCTTTCGGGTTTCGCGCTCAGGCACAGCCGCAGGCAGGGCGCGTTGCTGTTTCGATTGGGCTGGACGACGGCGCCATTGTCAATGAACTTCGGCGCGCAGCTTGCGCGGGCGCCAAAAATAGCGCCACGAAATGAGCGCGTTGCCGGCGTCGCAGGCGCCTTGGCGGATATATGGGCGGGCGAGTTCCGCAGGAGGAATTGCCGGGCGATAAACAACGAATGCGGCCCCCCTGCGCCCGTGCGGTTTTGCGTGGCCGATTCCATGATTTCAGGGCGTTGCGATGCCAATCTCCGCCGCCCTGTCGATAGGCGAGAGTGCGCGGCGTCTCGCATCGGAGAATGAGTTGTTGTAATATTGACATGTGTAATATGTAGTTTAATTCACTTCAGTCGCGGGCGGCTAGGGCTCGCAATCGCCGGACCGCTCTTGACGCCGCCGCTGGCATGTTACATTGCCCGCTTCATAGCCATGGAGCCGTACGATGTCGGGACGCTTGAAGGGTAAAGTCGCATTCCTGACCGCCGCCGCCGCCGGCATCGGCCGCGCCACCGCGGAAGCCTTCGTGGAGGAAGGCGCGCGCATCGTCGCCACCGACATCAACCTCGCGGGCATGAACGGTTTGCCGGGCGATCTGCGCCAGCTCGATGTGCGCTCCACCGAAGCTGTCGAGGCGCTCGCGCGCGAAATCGGTGCGATCGACATCCTCTTCAATTGCGCCGGCTTCGTGCATCACGGCAGCGTGCTCGAATGTTCCGACTCCGATTGGGAATTCTCGTTCGACCTCAACGTCAAGTCGATGCATCGCACCATCCGCGCTTTTCTCCCCGCCATGCTGGCCAAGGGCGGCGGCGCGATCGTCAACATCGCTTCGGGCGCCTCGTCCGTGCGCGGCATACCAAACCGCTATGTCTACGGCGCCTCGAAAGCCGCGGTGATCGGGCTTACCAAATCGGTTGCCGCTGATTTCATCAAGCGCGGCATCCGCTGCAACGCCATCTGCCCGGGCACGATCGAAAGCCCGTCGCTCGAACAGCGCATTACGACGCTGGCGGACCAGAGCGGCCAGACCCGCGCCGCCGTGCAGCAGGCCTTCGTCGATCGCCAACCGATGGGCCGCCTCGGAACCGCGCGGGAAATCGCGATGCTGGCGGTGTATCTCGCGTCAGACGAGAGCTCGTACACGACCGGGCAGATTCATTTGGCCGATGGCGGGTTTGCGCTTTAGCGGAGCGATTCCCGCGTCCGCCATCGCTCCCTCAAGCCACCTCAACGCCAGCCATCGCCTGCCGCGCTTGCGCGATGGCCTTTTCCAGCACTTCGACTTCCTGCGCCCCCGGCACGCCAAGGCGCGAGGCGAAGATGAAGAATGGCACGCCGGTGACGCCGACCTTCTGCGCCTGCTCGATTTCGGCGCGTACTTCGGCGATGTCGGCGCCTTCGTTGAACAGCTTTTCGACAACTTCAACGTCCATGCCGCATTCGCTGGCGATAGCGAGCAACAGTTTCCTGTCGCCGATATCCCGGCCCTGCTCGAAGTACAACGCGAACAGCCGATTGACGACGGCGTCCTGATTGCCGGTGACGCTCGCCCAACGGATAAGGCGATGCGCGTCGAGCGTATTTGGGGCGCGCTCGATTTTGTCGAACGCGAAGTCGATGCCGAGAGGCTCGCCGAGCGCGCGCAGACGTGCGTGCGCGTCGGCAAGACGGCCGTCATCGCCGAACTTGTTCTTCATGTAAGCGCGGCGCTCAAGCCCGCCGGCTGGAATGGTCGGATCGAGCTGATACGGGCGCCAGCGCACGACGATAGGTTCGCTTTGCTCGGCGATGGCTTTCTCCAACCGCTTCTTGCCGAGATAACACCAGGGACAAACGACATCGCTGACGACATCGATGACAAGCGGTTCGACAGATTTGTTCATTGTGGTTTGCTCCACCAGGCATCGACGTTGACGCCAAACAGCGGCGTCTTTTCGGGACGCCCAAGTTTGGCTGAGTAAGCGATCCATTGGTCCGGCGCGTAGAACAAGGGAACGATATAGAAATTAGACAATAGCACGCGGTCGAGCGCCCGCACGGCGCCGACAAACTCATCACGCGTTTGCGCCGAAAGCAGGGCGGCGATCATCGCGTCGATGGCCGGCGACCGCGCGCCGCAGACGTTGTAGGCGCCGTCCATGTCGGCGCTGACCGAACCCCAGCGTCCGCGTTGCTCGCCGCCGGGCGAGGGTGAAGCGATCCACTGCGCGATCATCATGTCGAAATCGAATTTCGTGCGACGGCGTTGGAACTGCACCTCGTCGACAAGGCGCGCCGTGGCGGTAACGCCGATGCGCGCAAGACTTCGGGCGTAGGCGAGGGAGAGGCGCTCCTCCTGACGGTTCTTGACGAGGAGTTCGAAGGCGAGCTTTTCGCCGTGCGCGTCGGCGAGCGCGCCGTCCTTGATCGCATAGCCCGCCGCGCCAAGCAGGGCGAGCGCGCGGCGCGCCATCGCGCGGTCGCGGCCCGATCCGTCGCTGACTGGCGGCACCCAGCGCCCCTGCATCACATCGTCGCGCACGGCGCCCGGAAACGGCGCGAGCAGCGCACGCTCGATCGGCGTCGCCTCGCGGCCGGCGGAAGACAGCTCGCTGTCGTCGAAGAAACTTTTTGAGCGGCGGAAGACGCCGGAGTAGAGGTTCGAATTGACCCATTCGAAATCGAACATCATGGCGAGCGCCTCGCGCACGCGCGGATCGGCGAACAAAGGTCGCCGGGTGTTGAAGGCGAAGCCTTCGATGCCCTTGGGCAGGCCGTTGGGAACGGCCTGCTTGATGACGCGCCCGTCTTTCAAGGCGGGAAAATCGTAACCGGTGAGCCAGCGCGTCGCGTCGTCCTCAATGCGAAAATCGTAGAGGCCGGCCTTGAACGACTCGAACATCGCCGTCGCGTCGCGGTAATAGTCGATGCGGATTTCATCAAAATTATAGAGGCCGCGCATGATCGGCAGATCGCGCCCCCAATAATTGGGATCGCGCTTGAGCACGACGCGCTCGCCCGGCTTGACCTCGGCGATCGTGTACGGCCCGGAGCTGACGGGGATTTGCAACGTCTGCTCGTCGAAATGCTCCGCGTCGATGTGATTGCGCGACAAGACCGGCATCATCGCAAGGGTCAACGGCAGTTCGCGGTCGCCAATGCCGGTCAGGTCGTAGCGTATGGTGAGATCATCAGGCGCATCGACGTTCTTTACGAGGCTATAGGCGCTGCGCTGCTGCGGGCGGCCTTTCTCCCTGAGCAAGTTGAACGTGAAGACGACATCGGCCGAGGTGATCTTTTGCCCGTCGGAGAAATGCGCTAGGGGATTGAGGCGGAACACGACATGATCGCGCGCGGCATTGGTTGCGACGGACTGCGCAATCAGGCCGTAGAGCGTGAACGGTTCGTCGGGCGAGCGCGTCATCAGGGATTGGTAGACATTGCCGATGAGGCCCTGCGCGGTCGAAAGCGCCCGCACATTGTAGGGGTTGAGGCTGTCGAAGGCGCCTTGATAGGCCAGCGTCAGACGCCCGCCTTTGGGCGCGTCAGGGTTTGCGTATGGGAGGGCGGCAAAATTCGCGGGCAGGGCGGGTTCGCCGTGCATCGCGATCGCGTGGGCCGGCGCCGCATCCTCCGCCCAAGGAGCGGCCGCCGGAAGCACTTGAAATAGCAGCGCAAGCGCAAGCGCGGCGAGGCGTGAACGATTCGGCGTAATTTTCATCGACGCATTGTAGGCAAGCCGGCCGGTCGCGTCACCGCCGCCGGTTGCTTGGCCGGATGTTTGCGAAGCCGGCCGTCGGGGATAGATTCCTGTTGGAATGTGGGCGCGAGTATGAAAAGACGACGCCGACGCGGGCGTCAGGGGTTTGCGCCGCTTTATCGCCGCAATGTCGGGACATGCCCCGCGGGGAAAGAATTGGACGGGTCCGCAGGCCGCGCGCCGGCGGGTCGGGTCGACAGTTTTTATTGCAATGATCGAAAGGGCGTATTGATGATGTCTCTTGCTGGGCGCCTTGGCGCAATGACCGTCGGGCTGGGCCTTATGGTCTCAGGCAGCGCCGTTGTGGCGCAGACCGCGACCAAGCCAACTCCCGCCGCGCCGGCAGCGCCAGCCGCAGCGGCGCCTGCCGCTCCCGCCGCGGGGGCTCCCGCTCCGGCGGCCCCGGGCGGTCCGGTCAGTCTGAACTTGCAGCCGATGCAATCTCCCTGGACCAAGATCTGCGGCAAGGACCCCGCCGCGAACAAGGAAGTTTGTTACACGACGCGCGATTTCGGCCAGGCCGCCGACCAGCCGCCGACGCTGGCGATCGCGGTCTACCAAATGTCTAACCAGGAAAAGCGCATCGCGCGGTTCCTGTTGCCGGTGGCGCTGATGCTTAAGCCGGGCTTCCGCATGGTCATCGACAAGGGCGAACCGATCGACGGCAAGTTCGCGATCTGCTTCCCCAACGGTTGCTTCGCCGAAGCGGAATTGAATACGGCGACGATCGGCGCCTTGAAGAAGTCGCAAGTCGTCAGCGTGCAGGTCCACAATCAGGCCGATCAGATCGTCAGCTTCAACCTGCCGATGAAAGACTTTGGAACCGCGTTTGACGGCCCGCCGATCGATCCGAAGGTGCTGGAACAGCAAAACCAGGAATTGCAGAAGCAACTGGAAGAAAAGGCCAAGAAGGCGCGCGAGGACCTCGAGAAGCAGAGCGGCGCGGCAGCCGCGCCGACGACTCCCGCCCCTGCGCCGACACCCGCGAAATAAGTGGTTTGGCGGACCTTGTTCACATCGAGCGATGTGGACAAGGTCCTGAGTTCTAGCTGGCGCGTTGACGCGTGCGCGTCCGGTACGCGCCGTTCTCGCCAAGCACGAATATTTCGTCGACCTGGGGATGGCGAACCGGTTGGCCGCTTTCGTCCGGCAAAAGGTTTTGCTCGGAGACATACGCGACATACTGCGTGTCGGCGTTCTCGGCATACAGGTGATAGAATGGTTGGTCCTTCACCGGCCGCACTTCTGCCGGGATGGAGAGCCACCATTCCTCGGTATTGGCGAACGTTGGATCGACATCGAAGATAACGCCGCGGAACGGATAGACACGGTGCTTGACCACTTGTCCGATGCCGAATTTCGCCGTGCGATTGATCATGTTATTTGCAATTTTTCCAGAACATGGCTGGTTAGCGCTGCCAAAGCGCCCTGTCAAATCGCGGGAACGGCTTAAAATCCGTAAAGCGCTGCAAATTCAGGGTCGCGGGCAGCCACCTGGCGGGCCAGCGCGACGATCACCTGCGCCTGCTTCCAGGTGGCGTCGTCCTGCATTTTGCCATCGATCATAACCGCTCCCGAGCCGTCGGGCATCGCGTCGACGATTCTGCGAGCGAACGCGACTTCGCCGGGATCGGGCGAAAACACCTTTTTCGCAATCGCGATCTGGCTCGGATGCAGCGTCCAGGCGCCGACGCAGCCCATCAGAAAAGCGTTGCGGAACTGCGCTTCGCAGGCGGCCGGGTCGGAAAAGTCGCCGAACGGCCCATAGAACGGCTTGATGCCATTGGCGGCGCAGGCGTCAACCATCCGCGCGATCGTATAGTGCCACAGGTCCTGCTGGGCGCTGGCCCGCGGTTCTCCCGGGGCCGCCGCGTCGGCGAGGACCCGATAGTCGGGATGGCCGCCGCCGACCCGCGTTGTCTTCATCGCGCGCGATGCCGCCAGATCGGCCGGGCCAAGGCTCATCCCGTGCATGCGCGGCGAAGCGCCGGCGATCTCGACGACGTTGTTGACTCCCTGCGCGGTCTCCAGAATGGCGTGCACCAGGATTGACTTCTTGACGCCGCTACGCGCTTCAAGCAGCGCCAGATATTGATCGATGAAATGGATGTCCCATGGGCCCTCGACCTTGGGCAGCATGACGACATCGAGCTTGTCGCCGATTTCGCCGACGATCCGCGTCATGTCATCGAGAAACCATGGCGAGTTCAGCGCATTGACGCGAACCCAAAGGCCGGTTGTGCCAAATTCGTTGGCCTTGGCCATCGCGATGAACCCCTCGCGCGCCGCGCCTTTGGATTCGATCGGGATCGCGTCTTCAAGATTGCCGAGCACGACATCGACCTGGCCCGCCAGTTCGCCGGCCTTGGCGCGGATTTTTTCAATTTGCGTCGGCACAAAATGAATCATCCGCTCGAGCCGTGTCGGCGGCTCGCGCGGCGGCGCGGGCGCCCCGATCGCCAGAGGCTGATAGAATTTGCTAGGCGCTTTCATGGCGAGCTTTCCGATGATTTGCTGCACGGCAATACGCTGCGGGCGCGCAGCCGACAATCGTCTTTAGGTCGCAATCAGCCGCCCGGTGAAACCGCCGGAGCCAGCCAGGGGCCGGAAAGATCGAACGTCAAACGCGGGCCGTCGGCCGTCGGGGCGCCCGCGCTGTCGGTCTGGATTGCAACGGCCTTGGCGTCGATCTGCCGCGCCATCAGGTCGAGATCGCCGTGCACGCCGACGTTCACGCCGGGACCGTTGAGCGCGGCCGCAAGAATGCGCGCCTGACCGTGGGCGATTCTGAGACTAGCGCTCGCGTCGGTGAAAACCGTGCGCCCCATCCGCATATCGTTGGCCGGGTCGATGGAACGCCGCAGGCTGCGGCGCAATGCTTCCTCAAAACTCAGACCCTCGATCTCGCCGCCCGCAAGTTTAACCAGCGCATTGCCTTCGAGCCCACGCACGAGCGCCGCCGGACTTGCTCCTGTACCGCCAACGTCGAATTCGCCGCTGCCCTGGCCAGAAATCGCGCTCAAGCCGAATCCCGCGAGCATCGCGCCGACATCCACATTGGCGAGATCGGCGGACGCATGCAGCGCGAGCCCGCTCGTTTCGCGCCTCAGGTTGAGGTCGCCCTTCAACGTTCCCTTGTAGGCGCTCGCCTCAAGCACGCTGGCGGTCAGTTGCCCGTCGCCGCCGATGAGCGCCATCGCCGCATCGTCGAACCGATGGCCGCGCCATTCGACTTGCGCCGCGGACAGGCGCAAATCGACAGTCAGATCAGGAAACCGCGGAATGTGAAACGGCGCATCGCTCCAGGCGCCCTTAGCGTCGAATAACGGCGGGAAGTGCGCGAGGAAGTCGTCGAGGTTCAGCGTTTCGGCGGCAAGCGTCCCCGAAATCGTGGCGCCGCGCGGCGTCGGTTGGAGAGTCAACGCGCCTTCGAACTTTTGCTGGCCGATTGAGAGGCGCATCTGCGTGAGCTGGACGGAGTCCTGACGCGCGGCGAGTTCTCCGCTGAACGCCACGTCCTGGAGAGGGACGAAAGTGTCTTCATCGAGGCTCAGCAAACGCTTGAGCGGCGAGGACGCTGGAATAGTGGCGCTGAGCGAACCGCCAAGCGTCGCATTGTTGAAAATATCACCGTCGAATCTGAGACGAGCCGTATTTGTTGTCAGCGTTAGCGACACGGTGGTGTCGGCGCCGTTCGATCCTTGTGCCGGCTGGTCGACTCGCAGGTTGATCGTCAGCGGCTCGTCGCGCCAGGTTGCGCGCAGGTTTGCGCTGATTGGGCTTGATAGGCCGGAATAGTCGGCGGTTCCCTCGACATCGCCAATCAGTGCGTCAACGTGACGAGAGGCGCTGGAAATGTGAATCAGGCCCTGTTGGATTGCAATTTCCGCTGGCCATTGTCCCGCCGACGACGGATTGGCGCCGAGCGGCGATTGTGTCGCATTCGGCATCGCGTCGAGATCGATGAATGCCGTCGGCTGGCGCAACAGGATGGCGAGCGGCTCGAACCGGCCCGCCAACAGCGGCAAAAAGCCAAGACGAATGCTGGCGCGCGGCGCCGTGATCGCCGGGGCGCCTGTCGGACTGTCCCATTCGGCGTCGATGACATGAAGCGTGGGCGTCGGCAGGATCGACAGCGTAACGCTTCCGGGCCCGCGCAGCGCAAAGCCCGCCGTCGATACGCGCGCGCCGATTTGGCGCGTGACGAACGCCGAGGATAGCGGCCACCGATAAAAGCCGGCGACCGACAGCAAGAGGGCGGCGAAAACAACGACCGCCCATCTCAGGCAAAAACGCATTCATTTATTCCTGAACCGCAGGGCAGGGCGATTCTCCTCAAGTCCGGGGCCTCATTATAGCAGTTCTGCTACAAATTCCGCGTCTTCAACCGCAATCCCGCGCCACCGGTACTTCCCTGCGCCGCGCAGCCGCGCTTACCGCAACGCCGCGCCAGACCGCAGCGTCGCCTTCGCGAGCAAGTCGAACGTTGAATGATTGCCGCGGTCGAGGATTAGTTCGCGATTGAACTTATCGGCTCGACAGAATGTGTCGTGTCATTGCCGGATGTCGACGTCATCACCGCTGTCGTCAACTTCTTGGGCGTAGCCAGCAGCGTGTCGCCCGGGCGGTCCAGAGTCGTTAGCGCCGCGTGTTCCATCGCCTTGAGTTGGCTGCGTTGATTGCTTGACATCGACGCCTTCGCCAAAGGCGTGAAGTTCGCTTTGACATAGGGCATCCGGCTGGCGCCCTGGAAAACGCGAAAGCCGTCTGCCGTCATGACCGAATCGCCCTTGCGCAGCGTGAAATCATGCAGCAGCGAATAGTTGTCGCCGATGACGCGATGGCACGTGCAGGTGTTGTCGGACGTTTCGCGATGCCGGAAAGCGACCGGCAGCGCGGTGTAGCTGGCGCCCTTGATCGAAACCGCGTCTTCGATTTTGTCGGAGCCGGCGGGCTCGATGAAAATCTCGGTCGGGGCGTCCGGGCAAAGCCCGGCGCAGTCGGCCTCGTGGCTGACGATGCTCGCATTGTTGCCCACGGGGCCAATCGGGAAGAAATAGCCGTCGCACAAACGCACGCAGACGGAACGGCGTGGCTGTATGCCGGCCGCGACGATTTCGCCTGCGCTCTTTGCCTTGGCGTTTGATTTCACGCTGAGCTTCGTGTGTCTGCGTTTGACGAGGAAATCGACCGCGTTGTCGCCGTAGAGCGGCTCGGCATAAACGGCTGGAGGGAGGGTGCGATATTCCATCGGCGAAGGTGACGGGTTCAGCGCATTAAAGATCGCCGAGAATACGTTGTCTTCGCCTGCCGCCTTGCCCGGGTCGCTAAGCCCGATGACCAGGAACCCGGAAAGCGCCAGAGCGGCGCCCGAAATGAACGCTGCGAGCGTGCGCGTTTGCCTATTTTTCCGCAGGCTTTCGTCTCTCAGGCAATCAACGCCGCCGAAGCCTTTTGGCAGCACTTTGATGATGCGGCCAGACATAAGAACTCCCCAACGCAAAATGCTTACGAGTCAAAAATGTAACAAAAACTGCCAATGCGGTAACACATTATTTACTTTTCCGCGCCGAACCAATCGTCCAGAAATTCCTTGATTCCTTTTCCGGCAGCCGCCATCGGCGGCTCTCGCATTACGCGCCTCGCCGGCGGCGCAGGCGATATTGGTCGGTGATAACCGCGGCAATGATGACCCCGCCCTTGATGATTTCCTGGTAATGCGCGTCGACGTTGAGGAAGGTGAATCCTGAGGTCAGCACGCCAAGGATCACGGCGCCGATGACAGTGCCGGTCATCCTACCGACGCCGCCCGCGAGCGACGTGCCGCCGATCACCGCCGCGGCGATTGCGTCGAGTTCGAACCCGACGCCGACGCCCGCCTGGCCGCTGATCGCTCGCGCCGTATGAACGATTCCGCACAGTCCCGAAAGAAGTCCCGCGATCGTGTAGACAAGCAGGATATGCCGCTCGACGTTAATGCCGGAAACGCGCGCGGCGAGCGGGTTGGCGCCGATCGCGTAAGTGAACTTGCCGTAGCGCGTGTAGCGAAGCGCGATATGGAACACCGCCGCGACCGCGAGAAAGATGATGACCGGCCACCAGCCGCTGCCAATCGCGGCGTAGGATTCCGACAAATTGCCGATCGGCTGGCCATTCGTGTACCAGTCGGCGACGCCGCGCGCCGAGACCATCATGCCGAGCGTCGCGATGAACGGCGGGATCTTGGTGTAGGCGATGAAGCCGCCGTTGATCATGCCGACGATCAGGCCGCCGGCAAGGCCCGCGAGGACGGGGAACACCGGACTGAGGCCTGTCAGGCCCGGATAGATCGCATGCGTAAAGCCCGCGCTCTGGGCGAGGCTTGCCGCCAGCATTGCCGTCATGCCGACGAGCGAACCCGACGACAGGTCGATGCCGCCCATGATGATGATCTGTGTGACGCCGACCGCGATAATGCCGATCTCCGCCTCTTGCAGGATCATGATCTTGATGCGCAGAGCGTTGAAAATGAAGGTCTGCCCCTCGAACAGCCACCCCAAAGCCTCGAACAGCAGCATCATGCCGATCATGACGCCCAGAATGCTGACCTCCGGCGGCAGACGACGCCGCGGCGCTGGAGCAATGTCGCCTTGCGGCGCGACAGCCGGTGCGGATTCTGATGACAAGGTTCGAATTCCCCGTGTTGTCGGCGCCATCGCTATTGCGACGCGAGCTCCATGATTTTGACTTGCGTGGCGTCCTTGCGATCGACGATGCCCGTCATGCGGCCCTCGTGCATGACCATCACGCGATCGCTCATGCCCAGTACTTCAGGCAATTCGGAGGAAATCATCAGCACGGCGACGCCTTTGCCAGCGAGTTCGCTAATCAACCGGTGAATCTCGGCCTTGGCGCCGACGTCAATGCCGCGCGTCGGCTCGTCAAGGATGAGAATGCGCGGATTGGTCATCAACCAGCGCGCGATCAGCACCTTCTGCTGATTTCCGCCCGACAGGTTGAGAACCGGCTCTTCCAGATCGGGCGTGCGCACGCGCAGGTTCGCCTTCTGCTGCTGGCACAGCGCCTCGATCGCGCGCTGATTGACGAAGCCGCCGCGCACATGATTGTGCCTGAGCACAGCCACCTGCATATTTGCGGTGACATCGAGCAACAGGAAACAGCCGCTTTCCTTGCGGTCCTCGGTGAGGAAGGCCATGCCGGCATCCATCGCGATGCCAGGATTGCGGATGTCGATCGGCTTGCCGTCGATCGAAATCGTGCCCGATGTCGCGGGCGACACGCCGAACAATGTCTCGGCGACATTGCTGCGCCCTGAGCCGACCAGACCGGCGAGGCCCAAAATCTCGCCCTTGCGTAGATCGAAGGATACATCGCGGAAGCGACCTTCAAGCGAGAGGTTTCGCACCGACAACGTGACGTCGCCGATCGGCACGATCTGCTTGGGGAACATCTGGGTGATTTCGCGCCCGACCATCAGCTTGATGATGTCGTCGCGCGTCACGCTCGCGGCAGGATGCTCGCCGACGAACTTGCCGTCGCGGAACACCGAAACTTCGTCGGCGATCTCGAACAGCTCGTTCATTTTGTGGGTGATGTAGATGATGCCCTTGCCCTGTGATTTCAGGGTCCGAATGATCCGGAAGAGATGATCGACCTCGCGATCGGTTAGCGCCGAAGTCGGCTCGTCCATGATTAGGACATCGGAATCGTAGGATACCGCCTTGGCGATTTCGACCATCTGCCGGCTGGCGACAGAGAGGTCGCGCACTTCGGTTTCGGGATCGATGCCAATGTCGAGCCGGTCGAACAATTCCTTTGTGCGTCGGCGCATTTCATCGTGCCGCACGAAGCCGAGACGATTGAGCGGCTCGCGGCGGATCCAGATGTTCTCGGCTACGGTCATGTAACTCATCAGGTTGAGTTCCTGATGGATCATGGCGATGCCGTACTGCAGCGCGTCGAGCGGCGAATGAAGCCGGATCTCCTGGCCCTTGAGGCGGAACGAACCGGAGTCGGGCGTGTAAATGCCGGCGATGATTTTCATCAAAGTCGACTTGCCGGCGCCGTTCTCGCCCATCAGCGCATGGACATGGCCGCGCCTGAGGTGGAACGAGACATCGTCGAGCGCTTTCACGCCGGGGAAGGCCTTGCTGACGTGCTCGACTTCCAGCAGGAATTCAGCGCCAGGGATGGCGCCGGCCTGGCGGACAACTTCGGCGGTTGTCGGACTGATCGTTCCCATGGCGCTCGACCTCAGTGGAACGCTGGCAAGCCCAGTGTTGTCGAAACCGGGCCTCCTCGCGACACCCTAGTGTTCCGTCTCTTAATTAACGACTATGATCTTTGTCACAACTGATTTGCGACGAGGATCACAGAGATGGCGCGACCGATCAAGCGATTGTT
>JAYUFK010000146.1:0-1920 GCA_043739325.1 Methylocapsa sp.
CCCAAAGCATAATTTGCGCCCGGAGCGCCTCATCGCCCTACCGCTGGCTTAATGCTGATCCGAAGGCTTGCTTGCTCGGGGCGCCCAGATGTGCGGAAATGAGCCGCCCAGATGAAAGAAAGTGGGTTCCTGGAAACGCTGGCGCAAAGGTTTCGCAATGACAATCCGCAAAAAGGACTTTGTTGTCAAGCCGGGCCGCAACGTCCGCCTCGAAGATTGGCCGACGCTGGTCGATCCCGTCTACGCCTCGAAAAAGCAATACCGCTCTCTGCTCGAGGAGCAGGTCTCCGCCCTGAGCGATCAGCAACAACTTCTCTATGCCTCCAACGCCCATGCCGTCCTGCTGATCTTTCAGGCGATGGACGCCGCGGGCAAGGATGGCGCGATCAAGCATGTGATGAGCGGCGTCAACCCGCAGGGATGTCAGGTTTTCAGCTTCAAACATCCGAGCGCCGAGGAATTGCAGCACGATTTTCTTTGGCGCACGACACGCAATCTGCCCGAGCGCGGCCGCATCGGCATCTTCAATCGCTCCTATTACGAAGAAGTGCTGATCGCGCGCGTGCATCCTGAAATTCTCTTAGGCGAAGGCGTGCCGGACGGGCGCCATAGGGACGGATCGATCTGGAGCGAACGCTATACTTCGATCGTCAATCTCGAACATCACCTCCACGTCAATGGCACGCGGATCATCAAATTTTTTCTGCATTTGTCGAAGGAGGAGCAGCGGCGGCGGTTCCTGAAGCGTATCGACGATCCCAAGCGGAACTGGAAGTTCAGCATGGCCGATATCGAGGAGCGCAAGTTCTGGGGCGCCTATATGAAAGCCTACGAGGCCTGCCTTTCGAATACGAGCGCAAGCCACGCGCCGTGGCACATCGTGCCGGCCGATGACAAGCTCAGCGCCCGGCTGATCGTTTCGCAGATTGTCCTCGAAGCGCTGCAAGGTCTTGAAATGAAATGGCCCGACGTCAGCCCCGACCGCGCGCGTGAGTTACACGCTGTGCGTGAGGAACTGTTAAAGTGAGCAGTCTCCGGGCGCCCCTCAGTCCGGGCGCCCCTCTAGCCATCCCCCGCATTTGCGTGTAAGAGCCGCGCTTCCCGGCGCCGGGCCTGCCTCGCCGGTCCCCATTTTACGGAGTTTGTCATGGCCGTTCCGAAACGTAAAACTTCGCCCTCGCGGCGCAATATGCGTCGCTCCGCCGACGCGCTCAAGGCGCCGACCTATATCGAGGACAAGGATTCGGGCGAGCTGCGCCGTCCCCATCACATCGACCTGAAGAGCGGCATGTATCGCGGCCGTCAGGTTCTGACGCCCAAGACCAAAGTCGAGGCTTGATCGGCTCAAGTCTTTTTGAACGGTTCAAAGGCCGGCCTCGCGCAGGCCTTTTCTGCGTTGTCAGGACCGCCACGAGGCGATGAGCGCCCCCGCGACGATGAGCGCGCAGGCCAGCGCCAGCGACCAACTGGGCGCGGCGAACCCCGCGCCAACAAGGATCAGCGTCGAGAGCACCGGCGCGGCATAGGCGGCGACCCCGAGCAGGCGGATGTCGCCATGCTTGACGCCGTAATCCCAGACGTAGAACGCCAGGCCGACCGGCCCGAGCCCCAGCCCGGCGATTGCCGCCCATTGGCCGGCGTTGGCCGGAATAATTGTCGTCTCGAACGCCAGATGGCAGAGCGCCGCCAGCGCCGCCGTCGCCAGGCAAAACCCCGCCACCGCCTCGGTCGGCGCCGCCTTGAGCCGTCGCGACAACACGGAATAGCCGGACCAGACGAAAGCGCAGCACAGCGCCAACGCATAGCCTGTGAGAACCACGACGTCGCTCGACAGCGTCAAGCCGCCCCTGCCCGCGAACAGCGCAATGGCGCCGGCAAAACCGATAAGAGCGCCAACGATATGGCGCGCCGCCAACCGCT
>JAYUFK010000147.1:0-5367 GCA_043739325.1 Methylocapsa sp.
GCGATAGATGCGGATTGACGCGCTTAGGCGACCTTGACGCGTTGGCCCGTCTGCCACGATTGATAGGCAGCGTCGGCTAGGAGATTGGCCCGAAGACCATCCTCGCCGTTCGGTCTGGGTGAAACCCCGCCCTTGACCGCTGTCACGAAGGCGTCAAGCTCGTTGCGATAGGCTGCGGCGTAGCGTTCGAGGAAGAAGTTGAGCACCTTGTCGCCAGAAATTCCCTGCGCGCCAGCGAACTCGACCGAGGTTTCGCGAATATTGCCGGCATGGATCATGCCCTTCTCGCCATGCGCCTCAACGCGTTGGTCGTAGCCATAGGTCGCGCGACGCGAGTTTGAGATTTGCGCGACTTTGCCCGATTTGGTCTCCATGATGACGACCGCCGTGTCGACATCGCCGGCGGCGCCGATCGCCTTATCGACCAAGGACGATCCCATCGCGCAGACCGAAACGGGTTCTTCCCCAAGCAGAAAACGCGCCATGTCAAAATCGTGGATCATCATGTCGCGGAACAAGCCGCCGGAACGGGCAATGTAGGAGACGGGCGGAGGGCTCGGATCGCGTGAGGTGATTGAGACGATTTCGACGGCGCCGATCATCCCGGCGGCAATGCGGGCCTGCACCGCGGCAAAGTTAGGATCGAACCTTCGGTTGAAACCGACCATCAATTTGGCGCCGGTGCTTTTGACCACTTCAAGGCATGCGCGCACCCGATCGGCGCTGAGATCGACCGGCTTCTCGCAAAAGATCGCCTTTTTGGCCCGCGCCGCGCGCTCGATGAGATCGGCGTGCATGTCGGTCGGGGCGCAAATGGCGACGGCGTCGACCTCGCTCGAAGCGAGTATGGCGTCGATCTCGGCCACTTTCGCGTTGGTTTCGTCCGCAAGGGCGCGCGCCGCGGCGCCGTCCGCATCCGCCACGAAGCTAACGGAGCAATCTTTACGCGCCGCGACGTTGGCGGCGTGGATTTTGCCGATCCTGCCGGCGCCGATAATTCCGAATTTCATAGACATCCTCCCTTTGTCGTGCACGCGCCCGATCGTCCGAAAAAAGAATACACGTTCTATATTGACTTGTGAATAGAATTTTTGTTTCATGTCGTCAAACGCGAACACAACGCTGCGGAGGAGCCGCCCGTGTCAAAGAATCCTGTATCTGCGCCCAAGAAATATAGCGGACCGGCGAGCCTTGTTGGGAAAGTGGCGGTTGTTACCGGCGGCTCGCAAGGGCTGGGCGAAGCGATCGCCCGCCTTTATGCTCAACGCGGCGCGTCGGGCCTGGTGATTTGCGGCAGGAACAAGGAAAACGGCGAGCGCGTCGCTGAAGAGATCACGGCCTCAGGCTGTCCAACCCATTTTGTGCGCGCGGATCTCTCAAAAGTCGCCGATTGCCGCAAGGTCGTGAAGGCGGCCGACAAGCATTTCAAGCGCGTCGATATTCTCGTCAATGCGGCTGGCCTGACCGACCGGGGCAATATTTTCGATACGACCGAAGAGCGGTACGACGAGATTTTCGACGTCAATGTGCGCGCACCGTTTTTCCTGATTCAGGAGGCAGTGTTGATTATGCGTCGCGAACGCATCGCCGGTTCGATCATCAACATTCAATCAATGTCGGGCCATGGCGGCCAGCCATTTATTACCGCCTATTGCGCATCCAAGGGGGCGCTCGGCGCGCTCACCAAAAACGTCGCCAATGCGCTGCTGCGCTATCGCATCCGGGTCAATGGTCTCAACATCGGCTGGATGGCGACGCCGGGTGAGGACCGCATTATGAAGACTTATCATGGCGCCAAGGACGGCTGGCTCGAAGAAGCGGTGAAATCGCGTCCGTTCGGGCGATTGATCGATCCGCAAGAGGTTGCGCGCGCTTGCGCCTATCTCGGATCGGATGAATCAGGTCTGATCACCGGCTCGAATATCGACTACGACCAGACTGTCGCTGGCGCGAGCGACCCGCCGCTTGAACCTGTCTATGCCTGAACAAATCTCACGCCGCCAATTTCCGCCGTGCTGACTGCTTGGAGTCGACCCAGTTGTCCGATCCGACCCTCGACCTGATTACGATCGGCCGCTCCTCGGTCGATCTTTACGGCGCGCAGGTCGGCGGACGGCTTGAAGATATGGCGAGCTTCTCCAAAGCGGTAGGCGGCTGCCCCACCAATATTGCCATCGGAACGGCGCGGTTGGGTTTGAAGAGCGGATTGATCACCCGCGTCGGCGACGAGCATATGGGGCGCTACATCCGTGAACAATGCGCGCGCGAGGGCGTCGCCATCGCCGGCATTCATACCGACCCGGCGCGTTTGACATCGCTGGTTATCCTCGGAATCCGCGACGACAAGACTTTCCCGTTGATTTTCTATCGCGACAATTGCGCCGACAGCGCGCTCGACGAGAGCGACATCGACGAGGCGTTTGTCGCCTCGGCTCGGGCCATCGTCGTTTCGGGAACGCATTTTGCCCGCCCTCACAACGCGGCGGCGCAAAATCTCGCGGTGAAATTTGCAAAGAAGCACGGCCGCAGAGTCGCCTTCGACATCGACTATCGCCCTAACCTTTGGGGGCTCGCCGGTCATGGTTCTGGCGAAGAACGCTATATCAAATCCGGCGAAGTGACATCGCATCTGCAAAAAATCCTGCCGCAGTGCGACCTTGTCGTCGGCACTGAGGAGGAATTGATGATCGCCGGCGGCGCTGACGATCCTTACGACGCCTTGCACGCCGTGCGGGCGCTGACCGCGGCAACGATCGTCATGAAACGGGGCCCGATGGGGTGCGTCGTTTTTCCCGGCGCGATTCCCGCTACAATTGATGATGGCGTCAAAGGTCCCGGATTTCCCGTCGAAGTGTTCAATGTTCTGGGCGCCGGCGATGCTTTTATGTCGGGCTTTTTGCGAGGCTGGCTGCGGGACGAACCTATCGAGACATGCTGCGCCTATGCCAACGCCGGCGGGGCTTTTGCGGTTTCTCGCCTCCTTTGCTCCGCCGAATATCTCACCTGGCCCGAAATGCAGCAGTTCCTCGCGCACGGTTCGCCGCATCGCGCCTTGCGGCACGATCAGATGCTCGCACACATTCACTGGGCGACGACGCGCCCGCCGCAGCCCGCCAGCATCATGGCGCTGGCGATCGACCATCGCGCCCAACTTGAGAAAATCGCCGACGATTGCAACGCGCCGCGCGAGGGCATCAGCCGCTTCAAGCGACTGGCGGTCGATGCCGCGGCGCGCGTCGCCGCGGGCCGACCGGGCTTCGGGATGCTGCTGGACGGCAAGTATGGCCGCGAGGCGCTGTTTCGCGCCGCCGATCACGGATTCTGGATTGGGCGGCCGGTCGAAGAGCCGGGTTCGCGTCCGCTGGACTTCGAATTTGGCGGCTCGCTCGGCGCCAAGCTGATCGAGTGGCCGCTCGCGCATACGATAAAGTGCCTGTGCTTTTATCACCCTGACGACGCGCCCGACATGAAGGCGCGACAGGAGCGCGAATTGCTGCGGCTCTACGACGCCGCCCGCACGATCGGCCGCACACTGCTGGTCGAGATCATCGCCAGCAAGAACGGCGCGATCGACGACATGACAATCGCCAGCGTCATCGAGCGGCTCTACGAAATTGGCGTCAAGCCGGACTGGTGGAAGCTTGAAGGGCAGGCGAGTCAGCGGGCCTGGGCCAACATTTCCGATGCGATCGCTCGCAACGATTCCTATTGCCTGGGCGTCGTACTGCTCGGCCTCGAGGCGCCCGAGGCGGAACTGGCGAGCGCCTTCGCAGTTGCGCGCGGTTGTAGCATGGTCAAGGGCTTTGCGGTCGGGCGAACCATTTTCGCGGGGCCCGCGCAGCAATGGTTCGCCGGTAAGATCGACGATGCGCAAGCAGTCAATGAGATGGCCGATTCCTTCGGGCGCCTTTGCACGATCTGGCAAGACGCGGGTTCCAATTGAATTTCCGCGCCGAAGGCGACGAATATGAAAATACGACGGAACGAACGCGCGGATCAGGCTTTTCGCGACCGGGAGCAGACGCAATGAAATCCATCCGGCTCACTGCGGCGCAGGCGACGATCCGCTTCCTCGCCGCGCAACTGACCGAGATCGACGGTGCGCGCGTTCCGCTGTTCGCTGGCGCTTTCGCCATTTTTGGCCACGGCAATGTCGCAGGCCTTGGAGAGGCGCTGTATGCCGCGCGCGATTCTCTGCCGACCTATCGCGCGCACAACGAACAGGCGATGGCGTTCGCCGCCATCGCCTTCGCGAAGGCCTCGCGCCGCCGACGGATGATGGTCTGCACAACATCAATCGGACCGGGCGCCACGAACATGGTCACCGCCGCCGCTCTGGCGCATGTCAATCGGTTGCCGGTGCTGCTGCTGCCTGGCGATGTCTTCGCCAATCGCCGGCCCGATCCGGTCCTGCAGCAGGTCGAGGATTTCGGCGATGGCGCGATAAGCGCCAACGATTGTTTTCGGCCGGTGTCGCGCTATTTTGACCGGATCACACGCCCCGAACAAATTATCCCGGCCCTCGCGCGGGCGTTGAGCGTATTGACGGATCCGGCTGAATGCGGCCCGGTCACGATCGCCTTTTGTCAGGATGTCCAGGCCGAGGCATACGACTACCCCGAGAGCTTTTTCGAGGAGCGCCTGCATCGCGTTCGGCGGCCTAACCCGGACGCGGACGAACTGCGCGAAGCGGTCGCCGCCCTGCGCGCCGCGGAAAAGCCGTTGGTCATTTGCGGCGGCGGCGTTCTCTACTCCGAAGCGGAAAAGCAACTGCTCGCATTTTGCCGCAAGCACGCGATCCCGGTCGTCGAGACGCAAGCTGGAAAATCGTCCATCGACACAGCCGAGCCGCTGATGCTCGGCGCGCTGGGCGTCACCGGCACCGAAGCCGCGAACGATCACGCGGCGAATGCCGATGTGATCCTCGCCGTAGGAACGCGCCTCGCCGATTTCATGACCGGCTCGTGGGCGTTGTTCAAGAATCCACACAGGCGCATCGTCGCTCTCAACGTCCAGCCCTTCGACGCCGCCAAGCATCGATCCCTACCGCTCGTCTGCGACGCCCGCGCCGGCATCGAAGCGCTCGAAGCCGCGCTTGGCGATTGGGCGGCACCGGAGGCCTGGCGCGACTCCGCCACTAAGGCCAAGGCCAAGTGGATGAATGTCGCGGCGTCCTACCTAGCGGCTTCCAATGCGGAACTTCCTTCGGACGCGCAGGTTCTGGGCGCGTTGCAGCGGGTAGGCGAAGCGGGGGATATTGTCGTCTGCGCCGCTGGAGGACTGCCGGGAGAATTGCACAAACATTGGCAGGCCGGCGCGCCGCTCGGTTATCACGTCGAATATGGCTTTTCCTGTATGGGCTACGAA
>JAYUFK010000148.1:0-14774 GCA_043739325.1 Methylocapsa sp.
TCCAGAAAAACGACCGCCTCGCCAAGCGCCCCGGCCTCTGTCGCGCATCGTTCCATCGTCGCTCTCCACCAATAGACTCAGTGGACAGCGATAGATTCAGCACATCGCTATGATGTCACGCGGTTTTTCACCCGATTGCCCTGTGGTTGAGCGGCTCTTCGCTTGACTCGCTTCAGGCCGGCGGTCTAAAGCCGTCGAAATTGTTCATTGATCCCGTGAACCTAAGGGGTCGACGATTTTCAAACGCGCGAAGTAGCCGGTCGCTTTTTTAACAGTGACGCCGTCGGTTTTGCCTTTCCTTGACCTTTCGCAATAAAGGATCGTCTACGTTGTCCTTTGGCATAAACTTGGATTCGGAAGCAATCGGCAATACCGGATTTCGCTCAACACGCCTTATCCTTGATTGCCACCTTGGCCCGAGAGGATCGGCCGTCGTGGAGCGAGCAGTCGGCGCAGGCGGGCTGAAACACTGGGAGTTTGGTTTGGAACTTGGGGCCGTTGCGGCATGAAGTTTTTACCGACCCCACTGAAAGACGCGTATCTTATCGAACTGGAGCGACGGGGCGACGAGAGGGGCTTTTTCGCGCGGGCGTTCTGCCAACGCGAGTTTGCCGGGGCAGGTCTCGTATCTAACTTTGTCCAGGCCAATAACGCCCTCAGCCGCAATAAGGGCACTTTGCGCGGATTTCACTATCAGCTGCCGCCCGCCGCCGAAGTGAAAGTCGTTCGCGCGATTCGCGGATCGTTGTATGACGTAATTGTCGACCTTCGTCCTGACTCGCCGACCTTTTGCAAATCGTTCGGCGCTGAGCTCAGTGACGAAAATCGACGCATGATATACGTGCCGCGCGGTTTTGCTCATGGTTTCGTCACTCTGACCGATGACGCCGAAGCGCTCTACCTGGTAAGCGACTTTTATGCGCCGGAGCAGGAGCGCGGGCTGCGCTTCGACGATCCCCGTCTCAGTGTCGCGTGGCCGGTTGAGCCAGTGGAGATATCCTCGAAGGATCAATCGTGGCCGAGCTTCGACCCGGTCTTTCACGGGATCGATATGCTTCGTGGAATTCGTTAGTGCAACCGATCGGGGACTATGGGCAAGCTCTACACAATATTCGGCGGAAACGGTTTTGTCGGAAGCGAAATAGCCCGGCAACTTGAGGGCCGTGGCGATGATGTGGCGCGAATCGGGCGCAGCTCATGGCCGCAGGAGGGCTCCGATCTTGGCGAGGTAATATTCACGATTGGCATGACCGCCGATTTCAGAAATCGGCTGGTCGAGACGGTCGAATTGCATGTCCTTCGGCTTCACGAGGCGCTTTCGCGATACAAATTCGAAAGCTTCCTGTACCTTTCGTCAGCTCGAGTTTACGACGGCGCGTCGGCGACGAATGAGGAGGCGCCGCTGATTGTGCGGCCTTTCGAGACCGACCACATTTACAATATTTCGAAGCTGGCGGGGGAGAGTCTGTGCTTCGCGCTCGGCAGGGCAAATGTGCGGGTCGCCAGGCTGTCCAACGTCTACGGTCCAGGCGACGTTTCGAACCTATTCATGACCGCGGTCTTGCGGGAGGCGGCGACCACCGGGCATGTCACGATAGGCCAGTCACCCCAGTCGGAAAAGGACTATTCGCATGTTGCGGACGTCGCGCGCTCGTTGATCGCCGTTGCCGATACTGGCCGCCATAGGCTGTATAATATCGCCTGCGGTCAAAATTTTACCCATCGCGAGATCGCCGACTTGCTGGAGGCGAACAATTGTCGGGTCGACTTCAGGGAAGGCGGGGCGGTTTTGAAAATTCCGCCCGTTGAAGTAAGTCGACTGCACGACGAATTTGGCCTGACGCTCTCCGGCCCTGCTTCGCACATACCAGGTCTGCTCAACGCCTACCGCAACCAACGAGACATCTGATGATCATTTTTGACGACAAGCAAGGATACGTCGCGGAAACGGACGAAGCAGGTAAAGAGATTGTACGGCATGCGCTTGACAGGGCGGAAGCGTTTGAGCTGCTCAACCGCGCCTGGCTGCGCGTGAGCTGGGACGTGAAATACATTTATTCGTTTGCCTGGATGGGTCGACCGATGATCCAACTTCCCGAGGACATGATGCGGATCCAGGAAGTCATCTGGGATCTCAAGCCGGATGTCCTGATCGAGACCGGCGTTGCGCACGGCGGCTCGCTGGTCTTCTACGCGAGCCTGTTCAAGGCGATGGGCAAAGGACGCGTGATCGGCATCGAAGTGGAGTTGCGGTCGCACAACCGGAAAGCAATCGACTCTCATATCTTGCGACCGTTGATTAGCATCGTCGACGGGTCTTCGATTGAACAGTCGACTGTTGACGAGGTCAAGAAGCTCGTGCAGCCGGGCGAGAAAGTTCTGGTCATGCTCGATTCAAACCACACGAAGGAGCATGTGCTCGAGGAACTGCGGGCATATGGGCCAATGGTCACGCCCGGCAGCTACATTGTCGCGGCGGATGGCATCATGGAAGAGGTTTGCGGAGCCCCGCGAACAAAGCCCGATTGGAAGGTTTCCAATCCCAAGCAAGCGGCCATCGCTTTCGTAAAAGAGAATCCGAATTTCTTGATTGAGGAACCTGTCTGGCCGTTCAATGAAGGTGTTGTGCGCGAGCGATTGACCTATTGGCCAGGGGCATTCATCAAGCGAATTTCATAGTCAGCGGAGTGCCGGAATTGAGTCAAACGAGTTCCAGCCCTGTGCATAGTGCAGAGCGTCCAGTGATTTCCGTCGTCATTCCGACGAGAAATCGACCGGACACTTTGCGCGCGTGTCTGAAATCGTTGACGCACCACAAATCGCCTCACATCGAGATCGTGGTTCAGGACAATTGCAGCGGGCCGGAAACGCACGAAATTGTTGTTGCCGCGCAGCAGCAGGACGCGCGGATTACCTATTGGCGCGCCCCCTATCCAACGAGCCAGAGGCACAATTTCGAACTCGGGCTGGAAGCGGCGACAGGGGACAATTTCACCATCATAGGCGATGACGACGGATTTTGTCTGGGATCGCTCGATTGGCTGGCAAAGCATCTCAAAGAGGAACCTGTCGACGCGGTGCGCTGGCGGCTGATCCACTACGTTTGGCCATCGCTTTCCCTGGACGGCGAGGGCTTCATCCGTGTCTACCCCTCGCAATTCTACGGCGGGTGGCGTTACGCTGATCCCCAAGCGATCAACGAAAAAACAATCAACGCCTCCAACGCTGGCTCCTGGGAGAACATTCTCGTCTATCACGGGATGATTTCCAGAAAACTTTACGATCGGATTCGGACCAAGACCGAGGGCATCTTCTTCCACTATCCCTTGCCGGACATTTACGCGCACAATCTGCTTTCGTTTCACTGTGATCGCTATCTCGACATCGGCAATCCGGTTTCAATCTACGGGACATCGGGTCATTCTGCTGGATCGTCATGGGCGCGCGCCGCGCACGAAACCACTGCCGAAACAACTGCGGGCCAGCAGTGGATCGACGAGAGTCGCGATGACCCGATCGCCGCGCAGGTCGATTGGCAACCCAATATACGAACTCTTCGCTATCACGACTTTCGAACTTTGAAGATAGCGGAAGAGAAGGGGATGCTTGCGGGGAAGGTGGTTGATTCAGACGTGTGGATTGCCGCGATATTGAAGGAAATCGAGCTGAATCCTTGGTCTCTGACCCCGTGGTTGTCGGCAACGGAGCGCTCGACGTTTGACGGGCCCATTTTTAAGGCGGTTCGCGAAAAGTTCGCTGCGCTGTCAAAGAAAATTCCGACGGCTCCCGGTGGAGAGTACGCAGCGGGGAGTGACGGCACGGCTCTGAGAGTACATCGCGTCGATCCGAATCTGACCGACGATGTCGAAGGAGCGATGCTCGCGCTCCGCGCCACTCTGATCGATGGCGATATGCTTTACGAGAATCCTTCGCCGACCGCTGTCAAGCGTAGATCGATACTAAGCCGGACGGCGTCCGCCCTTATCAGGGTTTATGGGAACCTGCCGGCTCCGGTAAAGGGCTTGTTGCGGCGCTCGGGCGCGCGACATTCGGTGATCGAATCCCTGCGGCATTGGCAGTTACGCGACTTCGCGCATGGCGATGGGCTCACGCGAAGCGATAAGTTGGCGCAAAAAATAACGCAGATCAGGCGGCAGAAATAGCATGGCTCCGAGCCTGTCTCGCCTTCCCGCCGATTCATTCAGTTCATGACTGGTCGCTGGGGCGCGCTCGATTTCGTCCTGTCGTTTTGGGGGGTGTAATTGTCGTTGGGAAAATTGGAATTTGAGTCCGCGCTCGCTGGCCGCTCGGTTCTTGTGACCGGACACACGGGGTTTACAGGCGGATGGCTGGTCAACTGGCTTGCTCAGCTCGGCTGCCGTATTACCGGCTTGGCGCTCCCGCCCGATACGGTTCCGAACCTTTTCACCGTGGCGAACGTGGCTGACCATGTCGCTTCGCATATTGGCGATATCCGGGATCCGGCGTGCGTTGAGCGAGCGTTCAAGGAATCGCAACCCAGTGTGGTCTTCCACCTAGCGGCGCAGCCGCTGGTGTCGCGTTCATTTGTTGATCCGATCGAGTCGTTCAGCACGAACGTCATGGGGACGGCGCACGTTTTGGAAGCGGCGCGGCACTCTACCGGTTGCCAGGCTGTCGTCTGCGTCACGACCGACAAGGTCTATGCGGATATGCGCTGGAGATGGGGCTATAGGGAAAACGATGTTCTGGGCGGGAAGGACCCCTACAGCGCGTCAAAGGCTTGCGCCGAGCTTGTCGCAAAATGCTACGTCGATTCACTGGCCGCGCGCGGCAACGGCGTTAGGGTCGCGACAGCCCGCGGCGGCAACATCATCGGCGGCGGCGACTGGTCAAGGGACAGGATCGTCCCGGATTTCGTGCGGGCGTGCGTCTCTGGCGGCGCACTGGAATTACGCAATCCCAAATCCGTGCGTCCATGGCAACATGTCCTCGCGCTTGCGCACGGCTACATGGCGCTCGCCGAACGACTGCTCGCCGAACCGCCGCCGACGTCTCGAACGTGGAATTTGGGCCCAGCGTCGGGTGATGTTCATTCCGTCGAGGCGCTCGTGGAGCGCCTCGGCAGGGAATGGAAGCAGCCCAGGACGCGAATTGTGGATAGGGGATTTCCTGAAACCGATGTGCTGCTTCTCGACAGCGCAAATGCAAAAAACTTTCTAGGCTGGGACGCGCCACTGGGCTTTGCGGAAACAGCGCAGCTGACTGCGGCCTGGTTCCGCCGCTATCACGAGGATCCAGGCCAAGCGGCAGCCATCACCGCCGAACAGATCGCCGCCTACCGCGATCTTCTCTTGGCGAAACAAAGCGCTGAGAAACGCGACACGGTGGTCGTGAGTGCTTCTCATCAGGCGCGTATCTAGCGGTGGGAGTAGGTATAGTGTGGAACCGCGCTGCGGAATTGCCAACTTGGCGGAAGTTCGAAGTGTGGTGCCGATCCGGTTGTATCTTGGTTCGCGCCAGCTTTCAGAGGAACCGCCAGCAGATAGAATGATATGGCTGTCGCGACAGGATGTCTCCTCGCCGGGTCGAGAACCGTTTCGCGTGTAAAGGACTGAAACATGAGCGCGCCCAAACCGCTACTTAACACCCATGTTTTCGGCCAGTCGAAGTTCAATTGGCTTCCTCTGCCCGCGGAAGTCGGGAAGACAATAGAAATTCCGATTCCTCCCGTCGAAGGGCTGACGGAGGTCCTGGTATTCGTGTCCGCCACGTCCAACGGGCCAGCGACCGGACCGCAGTATTTTGCGGTCTTTTGTTGCGCGATTGACGGCGGTCCGGTTCCCTATCACTATCTCTTCCTTGCCGGAGGGAATGCTGAGGGCGGGAGCGCGACGAATTCTGATAATTTTTGGCTGAGCATCCCGGACAAAGGCCTGCCGCGCGTTGTTCACATCCAAAAGATGTCTGGTGATCCGCTTCCTGCGTCGAACGCGTTCACATCCGGAGTCGCGCTTCTCGCGTTGCGCTGATGCGCTCCGGGCATGCTGCGCCGTTCGCTGATTTTAATCGATCGATCGACCGCCTGGTGAGCTTCCTAGCCCATAGCGCACGGCGCCAATCCAATGTAGGACGGCGTCCAAAATAAGGTTACGGAGTGTGGTCGATTGATTGAGGCGGCGTTATCGCGACAGACAAGCACATTTGGCGGTGGCGACTTCACTGCGAGGCTGCGGAAAGCCTTGGTGGATCTGCTGTCGGGCCTCCGCCTATGGCGGCTTTGGACGATGCTCGGCTGGACCGATATTCGGCAGCGGTATCGCCGCGCGTTAATAGGCCCCTTCTGGCTCACGATTAGCATGGGGGCGATGGTAGGGGGCATGGGGCTCGTCTACGGAACATTGTTCCAGCAGGACTTGACGGTGTTCCTGCCCTACGTCGCGGCGGGGTTTCTTGGTTGGCAGTTGATATCCTCGAGCATAGGTGATGGCGCGACGCCATTTATCCTTGCCGAAGGGTTGATCAAGCAGGGTGGATTGCCTCTTTCCCTGCACGTATTTCGGACTGTCTGGAGAAACTTTCTGATATTTTTGCACAATTCTGTTGTTATGTTGGTGATATATATTCTTATCCATAAATTTGATCCGATTTCTCTCGTTCTCGTAATTCCGGGTCTCGCGCTCAACTTACTAAATTTGACATGGATGCTATTGTTAATAGGGCCCTTATGTACGCGCTTTCGGGATTTTTCCCCAATAATAGCCAATGTGATGCAGTTGATGTTTTTTATAACGCCTATCGTGTTTCATCCCGCGGCGCTTATGAAGATTGGTTGGATCGTATACTGTAATCCTTGGTATTATATGGTTGAGGCTATAAGAGATCCGCTGCTCGGGCAGGGCTTGCCGCTCGATATCGTAGTGCCGTTGACCTTGGAGGCGATCATTGGCTGGATCGCGGCAATTCTGTTTTTCGCTCGCGTCCGCGGTCGAATCGCGTTTTGGATATAGCCATGGACGCGTCACGGGACAGATCGGTTCAATCGGAGACTTTGTTCAAGCTGGAGAATGTTTCGCTTGAGTTTCCAGTATACAATACACGCGCTCGCTCGCTCAAACGCTCATTGCTCCAACTGACGACCGGCGGCCGAATTGGGCTGGGCGCGAATGATCTCGTCGTCGTCAAAGCGCTTTCGGGCGTTACGCTAACTTTGGAGCATGGCGATCGCGTCGCCTTGCTTGGCCATAACGGCGCGGGAAAGACGACCTTGTTGCGGGTGTTGGCCGGCGCCTATGAACCTACTGCGGGTGTGATGCACCGCGTCGGCCGTGTCGCCGCATTATTCGATTTGATGCTCGGCATGGACTCAGAGGCGACTGGGGAGGAAAATATCGCCATCCGCGGGTTGCTCATGGGTCTCTCGCGGGACGAGATTGTAGACAAACGACGCGCTATCGCCGATTTCACTGAACTCGGCGACTATCTACAGATGCCGATACGCACCTATTCATCGGGCATGCTACTACGTCTAGGCTTTGCGATTTCGACATCTATCGAGCCAGAAATATTGTTGATGGACGAATGGCTGGCGGCAGGCGACGCAAATTTTATCGGCAAGGCGCAAAGGCGCCTCGAGGATTTGATCGGCCAAACTGGAATATTGGTGCTCGCCTCACATTCGCTGGAGTTAATTAGGTCGATTTGCAACAAAGCTGTCTGGATGGAGCATGGCGAGGTCCTGCGCTTCGGCAACATTGAAGACGTTAGCAATGCATATGTGAAATCGCTCAACGCAAACGGCTAGCCTCAACTCGCTCGATAAGTCTTGGATGTAAAAGAGAACAAACCCCCGCCACTGGCGATATCGCCTCCGCACCAAGGCATCACATTAGGCATGCCCTTAATTTCAATAGTAATTCCGACCCGCAACCGGCCTGACACGCTCGCGATTTGCTTAAGGGCCCTCGCGAGCCATCGGGATCCTAGCATTGAGATTGTCGTCCAGGACAATTGCAGCGAACCGCGAACGCAGGAGGTTGTCGCCGAGGCTCAGCAGACGGATAGTCGGATACGATTTTCGTGCGCGCCGCATCCCACCAGCCAACGTCACAATTTCGAACTCGGATTGCGGGCGTGCCGCGGCGAATACATGAGCATCATCGGCGATGACGATGGATTCTGCATCGGCTCGCTCGATTGGCTTGCTAGCAAGCTGCGGGAAAATCCAGTGGACGCGGTGCGTTGGGGTCTGCTGCACTACATCTGGCCATCGCTCTCCGTCGACGGCGTTGGCTTCATGAATCTTTATCCGGCGCAATGCGGCGGTTGCTATTCATATCAATCGGCCGCATCTATTGCCGATAGGGCCATTTCAGCGAAGACCGCTGGTTCGTGGGATAACATACTCGTATATCACGGCATGATATCGCGGAAGATATACGACAAGATGCGTTTCATGACGAACGGCGTCTTTTTCGCTTATCCGATGCCCGATGTCTATGCTCACAACCTCATTCCATTCTTTTGTGACCGAATTCTACAGGTCAACGACATTGTCTCGATCTATGGCTTGTCGGGACATTCAGCCGGTTCGTCCTGGACGCGTCCCGCGAGTGTTGATGGCGACAGCGCTGCTGAAGGCCGCCGCTGGATGAAGGAAAGCGTTGCGGATTCTGAGGTCAGCGAAGTGGCTTGGCAGCCGGAGATACGTACCTTGCGCTACCACGACTACTGCGTATTCAAACTAGCAGAATCGAGGGGTATGTTAGCCGGGCGCAATGTTGATACACGCGTTTGGATCGATGCGATAATCGCCGAAATCTATCGAGACCCGGCGCAGCTCGCATCGTGGCTAACCGCCGAGAAGAGGTCGTCCATCAATGAGCAAGTTTTCGCGGCCGTCAGGGCGGAGTTCAATGGGTGGGTGCCCAAACCGATGCGACCTGCCGATAGCCGTTTCGCGCCGGACTGGCGAATTCCTTCACTGCGCGTTCGGGATGTAAATGCTGAGCTGATTGATAACGTCGAAGGCGCTAGCCTGGCGCTGTCCGAAATGTTTGGGACTGAAGTTTTATGGGTTGAAACCAGAGCGTCGGCTCCCTCGCGCACAAATATTCGATCAATTGTTGCGCAACTGATTGTTTCCGTTCAAGGCAGGATTCCGGCTCTTTCCTCGAGAATCATGCAAAGTCCCCTTCTGCCCCATGTCGCTTGGCGATTTCTGAATGCGGTGAAATGGCGGAACAGCGAACGTACAAACCAACTTCAGGCGCGCGTCGTGCGACTACATAAAGACGGGCAATTGCGGGCGCAAAGGCCGATGAGCGCGGACCTTCGCGAGCCGGCGAAACCGGCCGCAGTCGATAGCCACAACTCTTGACACAGTCATTGCCGGCGCCTTTGTGGTTGGGCCAGTTGGTTAGGTTGCTTTGTTGACACAACCGCAACTCACGCGGTGGCCGCCCTCATCACGCCACCGCGGCATTTTTGGAGAATTCAATGAAAGCGGTGATCCTTGCCGGTGGGCTTGGAACTCGAATATCCGAGGAGTCCACGCTACGTCCCAAGCCGATGATCGAAATTGGCGGTCGCCCGATTCTTTGGCATGTGATGAAGTGTTACGCTCAACATGGCATCAACGATTTTGTCGTGTGTCTGGGATATCGCGGATACATGATCAAGGAATACTTTGCGAATTTCGTTTTGCATTCCTCTGATGTCACCGTGGACGCCCGAAACGGCAAAATCGAATATCACGAAAACAGCGCGGAGCCGTGGCGTGTGACGCTGGTTGACACCGGCGAGGACACGATGACTGGCGGACGCCTCAAAAGGATCGCTAAATTTCTCGACAGCGGCGAGACGTTTTGCATGACTTATGGCGATGGCGTTTCCGACGTCGATATCGGCAAATCGATAGAGTTTCACAAGCGCCATTCGAGGCAGGCGACTGTCACGGCGGTGCTTCCGCCCGGACGCTTCGGAATGTTGGATGTTGAAGGCGATATGGTCACGCAGTTCGTCGAGAAACCGCCTGGCGACAATGCTCTCATCAACGGCGGTTTTTTTGTTCTTGAGCCAGAAGTTCTCGATTGCATCGCCGGCGATGAAAGCGTCTGGGAACTTGAGCCGCTGGCGGGCCTTGCCCGTGATCGTCAATTGATGGCATTCCGCCATCGTGGATTTTGGCAGCCGATGGACACACTTAGAGACAAGATCAGCCTTGAGAAACTTTGGGAGGGCGGAAAGGCGCCGTGGCGAACTTGGTAGGGATCGCGCTTTGCCTTGGCGGGCAATGCAATTCAGGAACAAACAATTTCAGTACGTCCACCAGCAGATTTCAGCGTCGCGGCGAATGCAAGTGTGGCAGCGTCGAGCGTCGTGGGACCGTCTTGAAAGCCGCCGACTTTTTCGTATGTCGCTCGAGTCATTCCGTAAGGACGTAGTCGGGATTCGCTGCCTCCAAGGGCCGATGCCGCGTCGCTCCGGACCAGAAGAGACTGGTGGCTGTTCTCGCGCGTTAGGGCTGCTATCAGCCCGTCCAGTTCGCCAACGTGTAAGATAGCTGAAGGGTCTACGAACACGAGATTTGCCCCTCGGGAGATCTCGACCGCACGATTCACGGCGGACGCGAAAGTAGCGGTCGACTCACATGCGAGATAGGTCATGTCCGATCTGTCGCGCAGACATATGCCCGTCGCGTCGGTTGAGCCGCGGTCGACCACGACTAACTCGAATGGATTTGCCGCGATGGCGGAACCCAATTTCTGAGTAAGTGCCATGATATCGGCGAGTTGATTGCGCGCTATCGTTATTATTGTGACGACTGCCGGAACATCCCGTGCGCGGGGGAGCGGGGCCCATCCGTAATCGCGGCTATCAATTTGTGCGCCGCGCCGCGCCGCCCGCTGCGAGTTGTTCAAAACACGGCTGTCTCTTACGGATAATACGCGCTCCCTCAGCCCCGGACCCGTCAACCAGGCCAACCCTTTTAACGACAGTGCGTAAGGCGGAAGGCTCTGCCCCTTTTGCTTAAGGCGCGTTTGCACGGATTTATGCATTCTAAACAATGCAAATCGCGAAGCTATCTGGGCATTCAATTTTACCAAGATTATTGCCAACCGCAGATTCAATCGCACCAGTCTATATTTTATTATATGATACGTCATGTAGTGGAGCGGCAATAATCTCAGCAAAAACCGATTGTGATATGATGCGACGCTCGCGGCGTAATCAGGAGCGTATGTTTCGTCTCGGACCATAAGTATATCTGGTACTTCGTTGTGCTTTCCAAATCTAAGTGTCCCGGCCGATACGGCCCAATCGAACCCGAAAAACGCGCGGTCCGGATATACTGATCGCAGCGCCTCGGTTCGGAACAGAGCGTAAAAGCGGCTATTGTCGCCGGGCCATGAGTAATATTGAAGCGTATTTTCTTGTGTACCTTTACGCAACGCATACGTGCCGCGCGACATTCGGGTTGGAAACCCCTGAGAGCGAAAAATAACGCGCGACTGACTGGCTACGTAGTCTGGATTGCTGGCCAGGAAGTCATGATGCGCCTTAATGAAATCAGGGGACCATAGATCATCCGCGGCGGCCCACATGAAATAAGGCGTAGTCGCCCATTGCAGGACCCTCCGCAGATTCATCGCCGCCCCGATGTTATGAGGCAGGCGGACATAATCGATTCGGGGATCGCGTCGCGCATAGGATGTGCATATGTCCGCTGTCGCGTCGGTCGAAGCATTATCGGAGATGATGATCGCTACGTCATGAAAGGTCTGAGCGAGCAGGCTGTCAAGCGCGGCGCGGAGTGTTTGCGCCCCGTTATAGACAACCACCCCGACTGTCACTTCCGCCAAATCAAGGACTCCGCATGCTGTTGGCCGCGCCTCATGTAGAGAGCGGAAAGTCCTGCCGTCAACCGCGGCATCCGGGTATGAATAAAACGAAACAGGATCGAGCCCCGCAGGCCGCGGCTCGGGGTTCGGCCTCGAAATTGCGGTCGGCGATTGATTTGAGGGCAATCGCTTCTGGTTGAGGAAAGTGCTTGATTTTTGACGGCTAACTCGACATTTAGGGAAACGTAAATTCGATCGGGGAATCTTCCCACGACTTATTTCCCGAACCTGGAGCGGCATCGAAATTGACGTGGTCATGGAACCAGCGGAAGCCCTTGGCCAAAGGCAGGGTTTCTTTGAAAACTTCTCGCCATGGAACCGTCACGCTATACTAGCCAGGCCCGCGCGGCGCGCATCTTGCGCAACAGACAAATTATGGGGTTCCTATTCGTGTTTTCCAGCAATCCAAATTCTTACGGCACACTTGAATCGACTCGATCCTTTCTGGCCAAGCACACGGAAGCAAGGGATGAGATCATCGAGTGTCTCGTTGGCATTGAGAAGCGGTTACAAATCGATTCGGGGCAGAATCTGCGTGAGGAGTTCACCGGTCCGATCGTCGACTTGTTGTTTGAATCGGGTGAAGTGCTTTCGCGCCGCGTCGCGAACGGAATGACTTTCAACTTCCGCTACTCGTCAAAAATCGCCCGCGAGTTTGTCATGGCGAAGGGGAATGCGCCAGATCATGTCTGGGAACCTCAAACGACGAAGGCCGTCGTGAGCCTTTCAACCGGAGCGCAAAACGTCATCGTCGGCGGGGCCTATTTCGGCGACCATGCCTTGTTTATTGCGCGCAGTCTTACTGCCGGCGGAATCTGCCATTGCTTCGAACTGTCATCGGACAACATCTCAATGTTGCGAAAGAATCTCGACGCAAATGGCGTCACAAACGTCGTGATCAATCAGGAAGCGCTTTGGTCAACGGACGGCGCGCAAATTGAACTCGCCGGAGCCGATTCGCACGCCAGTCCACAACTTGCTGACGCAGGAGGCGGGACGCAGACGTACGTGTCGCGCACAATCGACCAGTATGCGTCGACCAAGGGCCTGGATCGCATCGACGTCATTATGCTCGATATCGAGGGCGGGGAATTCGCCGCGATCCAGGGTGCTGAGCGCGTCCTTAGCCGCGAAGGAACGGCGGCGCCCGCGCTGATATGTGAGATTCATCGCGCCTATTCGGACTGGAGTCAGGGCCTTCGTCATACAACGCTGTGCAGCCGTCTGATTGAACTTGGCTATGAGGTTTTTGCCGTCCGCGACTATCAGGGCAACGAGCCCATGGGCGGCAAGGTTGTGGAATTGGTCGACATCGATTCCGCGGTTATCACCGGTCCACCCCACGGGTTCAATTTGCTTGCGGTCAAAACGCGCGCGCGGCTGGACCCGAAGGTCTTTCAAATTGTGCACAACGTCAGTCCCAAGCTGCTGCATCACCGCGACCCCAAGCTGTTCGCGCCTCTCGAAGGCGGACATGAGGCGCCGTGATTCCGCGAGGCGAGCTTCGCTCGAGACGATTCGAGGCTTTGGCGGACTGACCAGACCGCGCATTGCGACTTCCAACTTCGGATCGCAAAGCTGTCCTGGACCGGTATCTCTCGACTTGCCGAGACCTCCATCGATCTAAGTCCAGGGCGCCGCGCCTCGGATGCCGGCCGCTGGAATCGTCACGAGGTCTGGGTCAAACCAGATAAGAGAAACGTAGCGAGACGCGGACCGTCAAGAGGTCGAACGATGGTGAGAATTCCGGGGTTGGGCGCGCTGGCGGGTTGGGTGCGCTATCGAGAACGGCCTGCGAAGATTGAAGAAATGACTGCGCTCGACGCGCAGCGCGTTGCTGCGATCGAGCGATTGACGGCGTTGGACCGCGATCGGGTAGCGAAGATCGAAGAAATGACAGCGCTCGACGCCGCACGCGTCGCCCAAATATGCGAATTAAACTCACGCTTATCGACGCTTGACGGAATGAGCGTCGCCGATCGCAACTTGATTTTTCTTGACGAACCGAGATTTGCGGCGGCTTGGCTCGAATCCGCCAGGGCTAACTCCGAGGGCTGGCCGCAAGGCGTGCCGGATATTCGATGGCGGGCCCATATCGCGCTTTGGGCGGCCCGTCATGGGCTGGGCCTTGCGGGCGACTTCGTCGAATGCGGGGTCCATACCGGCTTGCTTTCCCTGGTCATCTGCCACGCGTTGGACTTTGGCGCGCTGCCCCGGAATTTCTTCCTGTTCGACACATTCGCGGGAATCCCTCTGGCCGAGCTTGGCGGAGAAGAATTGGCGCGCGCCACGCGATCGAATGAGGACTATTATCGGGACGTCTGGGACATCGCCGTGCGCAACTTTTCGCCGTTTGCCAACGCGTGCCTGGTCAGGGGCGCGCTGCCTGAATCGCTGCCCAAAGTTTCGCTCGACCGTATTGCCTACCTGTCGATGGATCTGAACAACGCGATCGCCGAGAAGAGAACGATCGAGCAATTGTGGGACAAGGTCGTCCCCGGAGCTATCGTGTTGCTCGACGACTATGCGTGGGCGGGACACGAGGCCCAGTACGAAATGTGGAATGGATTTGCGCAAAGCGTCAAGGCGCCAATCGCCGTACTGCCGACAGGCCAGGGTATAATGATCAAACCTTGATCGTCGTTGGGTCGCGAAGTGCGGACAGATGTGCGGCGCCGTGACCTCCTCTGTTGATCCAATTGAGGCCAGAGCCCTAGGTCAGGAACGGCGCATGATCGCTATTGCGGCAACGAGCGATCCGCAGAGATTGTTTACCATCGGGCCGGGATTGAATCAGGGGAATCGGGTGAAGGATTCAAGCGGCAATTAGGCTCGCGAGATAGTCGTCGTCCCAAGCGGCGGTTTTGCGTTTGAGGCGCATGGAATCCTTTG
>JAYUFK010000149.1:0-1894 GCA_043739325.1 Methylocapsa sp.
GGGGCCACGATCGGGTCAGTTTGAGCAATTTCGGGCCGACGCTGTGGGCCGATTTCACTAAAAATGCCTGCGGCATGAATTTCGAGTCAGGCTCTGAGCGAACGCGGTCGCTCCGCCTAGTGAAAATTCCGGAAGTGGTGGAACGCGCTGCCCAGGAAAATGCCGCCGACGAATGCGGCTCCGGGGTTGGTTTGCGGCTGCTGATACTCGTTAGCCTGCTGACCGGGCGCATAGTCCGTCTGATCGCCAGTCGCCGGGTCATGACGGACGCGGTGCTTCTTTGGCGGCGGCGGCGCAATCCTCGCGACCTGCGGCTTGGCGACGGGGAGTTTGCGGGTCGCAGGCGTCGCGGTCTGCGCGGCGCGCAGCCGCTGCAGCGGAGTTTCGCTTTCCTGCACGAGCGCCGCGAATTGCAGCGGGCCGAGCCATGTCGTGGCGGGTGCGCCACGGTGTTTTTGCCAAGCGGCGATCGCGGCGCGGGTTTTTGCATTGAACTGCCCGCTCCTATCGCCGGGGTCGAAGCCGAGCGCCTGCAGTCGTGTTTCGATATCCTGGCGCGCCTTGAGATCGAGTTTCAGCGCGGCTTCGCTCTGTTCGGTGGCAGCTTCGGCTTTCACCGCGTCGGCGGGTGTTGCTGCAGCGTCCGAACGTTGCGGCCCTTGCGCTCCGTTGAGGCGCGCAATGCGGTTCTTCGCCATCTGCTCATAGGCGCCAGCGGGCTGTGCGTCGAGATAGGCCTTGTAATCCTCGGCCGTATTGGATTTTTCGGCCGAGGCCCAGAGCTTGTCGTCAAGCGAAGCATTTGCGCTGGCGACATTTGTCGACGCCGCGCTGGCTTCCGGCGCCAGCGACGCGACCTGCACGCTGGCCGGGTGCAGGACGATAGGGTTTAGAATGAATTCGCCGATAATCGAAGTATTGACCCACGGCCGCTGCCGCATATTGGTCGCGTTGTAAACGTCGGCGCGGACCCGGTCCATCACGGTGCCGATCGGCACGCCGGGGTCTTCGATATGCGCGAGGAGCGCCTTGGTGAATGGGCTGTTGCCGCCGGGAAATCCGTCAAGCGCGGTGCTCTTGGGATCGGTCGCGAACGCAATCAGCGTTCCCTTGGCGAATTCATTGTCAATCCGGCTGAGCCCGCGATCGACGACCACCGAACGATTTCCGGTGAAACGCGCGAGATCGGCGGCGAACGGATTGTCGCGGCAGGCATCGAGAATAATGACGTCGATCGCCTCCTGCCGCTTCATCAATTTCAGCAGCAGAGAAAGGTTGACCGCGTTGAGATCGAGATCGGCCGGCCCCTTGAGCACGATATCCGTCGGCAGCAGGAAATTGTCTTCATCGACCGAAACGCCATGGCCGGCATAGTAGACCAGCGCAGCCTTGGCATCCGGGAGCGCCGTGGAGAACTCGCCGATCTTGGCGTGCATCTCGGTCGATCCGAGATCGTAGCCCTCGATCACCGAGAACCCTAAGCGCTTGAGCGCGGCGCTGACGCCTTTGGCGTCATTGACAGGGTTGTCGAGATGCGGCGCGGCTTTGTAACTGCCGTTGCCGATGACCAGCGCGACGCGCCTTTCAAGATCGGCGGAAGCGGGGTTTATTGCGAAAATTAGCGTCATCAGCGCCGCGATGCCAAGTTTGCGCCAGTGTCGCGCGCCTTTTGCCAGAACTCGCCAACCGTCGCCCATGAGAGCCTCCATATCCCGCCCGCGGACGGTCAGGTCAACGACGTCCGCTCCAACCTCATTACGGTCCACCATTCGCCGCAATTGCTTGCGACATATTCAACATATACCCTGACTCATTGAGAGGCCGAGATTTTTCTTGCCACGGATTGATTTCTGGATTCGTTTTGGGGGATGATTCGCGGCGGCTTTCTTTCACG
>JAYUFK010000150.1:0-1881 GCA_043739325.1 Methylocapsa sp.
CATCATCGAGCTGGAAGGCTCGACGGGGTCGTCGCCCGCCAACGACCGCAAGAAGGGGTTTGACGAGGTCATCGCCAAGAACCCCGGCATGAAGATCGTCGCCTCGCAAACCGGCGATTTCGCCCGGGACAAGGGCCGCCAGGTCGCCGAGGCATTGTTGCAGGCGCATCCGGAGGCCACCGTGCTGTATGCGCACAATGACGAAATGGCCATCGGCGCCATTTCCGCCATCGAGGCCGCCGGCAAGAAACCCGGCAAAGACATCCTCATCGTCTCGATCGACGGCGAGAAGGATGGCCTGCAGGCGATCATCGACGGCAAGATGGGCGCGACGGTCGAGTGCAACCCGCGCTTTGGGCCAGCCGCCTACGCGGCCGCGATGGCCTATGCCAACGGCGACAAGATCCCGCCCGTCATGACGAACAAGGACAATTTCTACGACATGAGCAACGCAGCCGCGAGCATTGCCGGATCGTATTAAGATCGACTCCTGATCCTCCCAAGACTTGGAGCCCGGGTTCACGTGAACCGGAGCCGGGCTCCTTTTTTGCGCCGAGAGGGTTTGTCGCTGCTGACGGTCGCGCTTACGCCCTCTTGACGAAACACACGCGCTGATGGAGCGTCGGGGCTCAGGTTTTCGGGTGGCACTCATGACATCAACTGCGGCGGCGACCGCCTGGCCTGCCTTACTGTCGATGCGCGCGATCAACAAGGCGTTCGGGGGCATACCGGCGCTTTCGTCGGCGTCGCTTGAAGTCAGCGTGGCAGAGGTTCACGCATTGGTCGGCCAGAACGGCGCCGGCAAATCCACCATGATCAAGATTCTGACCGGCTATTTCAGCCGCGATGGCGGCGAGATCACATTTGACGGTGCGCCTTTCGAGGCCCGCTCGCCGCAGGACGCGCAGCACAAGGGCATCAGCACGATCTACCAGGAGATCAACCTCGTCCCGTATCGCTCAATTACGGAAAACATCTGCATTGGCCGGGAAAGAAAACGCTACGGGCTGCTGGACTGGAACGCCATGCATGCCGAGGCGCGCGCGTTGCTGGCGCGTTTTGCGATAGACGTCGATGTCCGCCAGCCGCTGATGCGGTTCAATACCGCCACCCAGCAGATGGTCGCGATCGCCCGCGCCATCGGCTTCAAGGCCAAGCTGGTCATCATGGACGAGCCGACATCCTCGCTGGACGAGCGCGAAGTCGCCGTGCTGTTCGGCGTCATTCGCCAACTCAAGGACGAGGGCGTCTCCGTCATCTTTGTCAGCCACAAGCTCGATGAACTTTACGCGGTCTGCGACCGTGTCACCATCATGCGCGACGGGCGCACCGTGAAAACGGCGGACATGGGCGCCATCAGCAAACTCGAACTGGTCGCCAGCATGTTGGGCCGGGACGTTTCGCAGGTCGCAAAGAGTGCAACGGCGTTTGGCAACCGGCAGGGGCGCATTGGCGACGTGATCCTGTCAGCCGAGCATCTCAGCGCTGGCCACAAGGTGCAGGATGTATCCTTCAGCGTGCGGCGCGGCGAAATCGCAGGGCTCGCCGGCCTCCTGGGCGCGGGGCGCACCGAAACCGCACGACTGGTTTTCGGGGCCGATAGCAAACGCGCCGGTAAGCTGGAACTCGAAGGGCAACCGCTCGAGACGCGCACGCCCATCGACGCAATCAGGCGTGGCATCGGTTTCTCGTCCGAGGACCGCAAGCTCGATGGCATCATCCCGGATATGTCGGTCGCCGAGAACCTGACATTGGCGCTGATGCCGCAACTCACCCGCGCCGGAATTGTCGATGAGGCCCGGCAGCGGGAAATTGTCGAAACCTTCATCACAAGGCTCGGCATCAAATGCAGCGGCCCCAATCAGCGCATTCGGGAACTCT
>JAYUFK010000151.1:0-1872 GCA_043739325.1 Methylocapsa sp.
ACATAACCAAGACAGCGCAGGGCAGCCGGCCGGGTTGAAATACGGGCGTGATTTCGCACTCAACCGATTGAAATCGTTAAAGCCCCTACCAAAGTGCGGCTTTCAAGCGGACACGGCGTTTGCCGGCGTTCAGTTCGAGGCTACGCCGAGCAGGAAGCGGTCGACTGTCTCGCGCAGGCTTTTCGCCTGCATAGCGGCGTCGGTCGCGGCTTGGCGGACCATGTTGGCGGCCTGATCGGTTTCGCCGACGGCGGCGCCAAGGCCGGCCATGTTCTTAACGGCGGAATCGGCGCCCAGCGCCGCCACCGAAATGTCGCGCACGATCTCGCCGATGACCTCGGCCTGACCTTCGATGGCGGCGGCGATGCTTTTGGTAAAGCCGTCGGCCTGACGCATCGTCGCGCCGGTCGTGGCGATCGACTCGACCGCTTCGGTCGTCGTCTGCTGGATCGCGGCGACATGTTCAGCGATGCGGTCGGTCGCCCGCGCCGTCTGGCTCGCCAGCGATTTGACTTCCTGCGCGACGACGGCGAAGCCGCGACCCGCGTCGCCGGCGCGCGCGGCCTCGATGGTGGCGTTGAGCGCCAGAAGATTGGTCTGCGCCGCGATGGCCTGTATGAGGCCGACGATTTCGCCGATTTCGTTGGCCTTCAAGGCGAGGCCGTCCATCGTCTGGGTCGTCCGCGTCATCGTATGCGAGGCGTCGATGACGACATTGCGGGTCAACTGAACCTGCGCCTCGATTTCGCGGATCGAGGTCGCCAGCGTGTGCGAAGCGAGCGCGACCTTGCGCGTGCTCGCCGACGCGCTTCCCGTGGACGAAGCGACTTCGCCAGCGCGTTTGGCGCTTTCTGCGGCGATGGAGGAAAGTTGATCCGCGGCGAGCGACATCTGCTCGGTGTTGTTGAGGACCTGTCCGAGCGATGCGCCGGCATTGGCGCGAAACTGCGCAATCAGCGCGCCGAAGCGCTCCTCCTTGATCGAGCCGCTTTCCCTGGCTGCCGCCGCATGCAGCCGGAGCTCGGCGAGCTCGGTCATCAGGGCGTTGAACTTGTGCAGGGAACGCGCCATCGCGCCGATTTCGTCCCGCCGTTCGGTGAACGGAACGTTGGCTGTTGTATTGCCGTTAACCACGACTTCCATCGACTTTGCCAGTTGCCCGACAGGTTTCAGCGTAATGCGCCGCGCTGCGAAGAAGCAAGCAGCGACCAGGATGGTCGTCGCGCAACCAAGGGCAAGCGACACAGACAGCTCTTCGCCAGCCCCAAAATGCGGCGCGGCGGCGCCAATCGCGCCAGCCAGAGCCCACGCGGCGATAAGCACACCTGCCTTGAGACGCCCTTCATGAACGCTGGCAAGCGCCGTGAAAGCTGGCGATGATTTTTTCATCGCCCGATGATGCAGGCATCGGCTTAACTTCGGGTGAAGGCTGCGGGCGTGCTCAGGCGGCCTTCGACTTGGGCTGCACTTCGCCGCGGTAGTCGTCGATCAACGCGCTGGTGATCGCGCCGGGGACAAACATCTGCCCGCCGATTTCGCCGACGGGGGTCACTTCGGCGGCGGTGCCGGTGATGAAGCACTCGCTGAACGAGGGTAGCTCATCTGGCATGATGCGCCGCTCGACGACTTCGATGCCGCGAAGCCGCGCCAGATCGATCACAGTCTGGCGGGTGATGCCATCGAGGAAGCAATCGGCGATCGGCGTGTGAATGACGCCGTCGCGGACGAAGAAGATATTGGCGCCGGTGCATTCGGCGACGCGGCCCTGCCAATCAAGCATCATCGCGTCGGCAAAGCCGCGGCGCTCGGCGCGGTGCTTGGAGATCGTGCAGATCATGTAGAGGCCGGAGGCTTTCGCGCGCGTGGGCGCGG
>JAYUFK010000152.1:0-14549 GCA_043739325.1 Methylocapsa sp.
TCCAGAAAAACGACCGCCTCGCCAAGCGCCCCGGCCTCTGTCGCGCATCGTTCCATCGTCGCTCTCCACCAATAGACTCAGTGGACAGCGATAGATTCACCGCATCGCTATGATGTCACGCCGTTTTTCACCCGATTGCCCTGGAGCGGCGCGGCATCAGCCTAGCGGGATCGCGAGAATTCCTGTCAAATTCGCATCGATTCGATCCCGCTTCAGGTTGAAGGCCGTTCGCGCGCCGAAGCGCGTCACCTCACTTTGTCCGGCCCCGGGCCGCGGGCATAAGAGACCGTGCTGGTCGGCCCCCATCATCGCGAAGCCCATCGTTTTGGCGACGAAGCTTCCTTGGTGGGCCGCGATCGGGTTCAAGCCGACCCGATCGCGCTGGCGCTTTGGAGACACTGCCGGTTCGGGGGAGATGGCGGCAAGCTACCCATCCCGATAACGATGCGGGTATGAGACTTGCGCGGTGCGGCGCACACCGACGACCGGGCGAAGCCGGGCAACTCGACGATTCAAACGAATTTCACCAGATGGAGGCTATTGTAAGGTCCGCGGTCGCACCGTTTACATAGGGGTGCGCGGTCGTCGCCCGCAAAGGCGCCGCCAAGCCTTCGCGAACGGCAGAAGGTACATGGCGCGCACTGAATGATACTCGCCCTCTTCGGTTCCGTTCATGCCGATCGCGAACGTCTCGCGCTCGTCAACAGCATAGAGGGTGCCGAACATCCAGTCCCAAATCGCGAAAACGAAGCCCAGGTTCTTGTCCCAGTGGCGCTGCGCCACAGAGTGATGGACCTGATGGTGCGCCGGCGAGATGAAGAGTTTTCCCCACACGCCTTTGTATGGCAACCAGACATGCGAGTGGCGCAAATGGAAACCGAAGAAATAAAACACCACCAACACGATATTGAGCCCGAACAATCCCACCATCGTTGCATCGGCTGCGAAGAGGAAACGACAAAGCGCCACCGCGACGCCGCCAGCAATTCCCGAGAGTAAGAGAGTAAGCGCGTCATCGACCGGGTGCACCCGCCCTGCGGTCAGCGGCGTCAGCACTTCCGCTGAATGGTGCACTTTATGAAACTCCCACAGGATCGGAACCTTGTGCAAGAGGTAATGACCGAGCCACAGGCTGAAATCGACCGCGAGCGCCCAAAAGAGCGTGGTGAAAGGAATAGTGAACCAGGATGGCACGGGGTACGCCGGGGGGACCGCCAACCGTTCAAGCAGCGCGCTTGTTAGCGTCACACTCGCGGCGCTCATCGCGAGCAGCGCGCCAAATGCGAACGCGAAGAGCAGCTTGTTGATGCAGAAGAACCAATAGTCGGCTATGGCTGAGCGATGGGCGTAGATGCGTCTGGGAAAAAGAAAGCGCAGGACGCCGTTCTTAAGAACTTGCGGATCGCGCCTCGATTCATAAACGAAAGCGCAGCCGGCGAATACGAGAGAGACGAAGAGGTAGTATGCGAACCAACGATTGCCCGGGTCGACGAACATGCCGCCGAAGGCCGAGACTGGATTGGTCCCCGAAATGGTTTCGATCATGTGACTCCTGCTACAGGCAAGTCATATTGGAAACACGGCAAGTTTAAGTGCGTCGCGACTCTGTACGGACTAACAACGCAAATTACGCCTTGCTGATTGGCAACGCCGGGATTCGGGGCTATGTTTAACCATCGCGACGGACAGGCACGCAAGTTAGTTGACTCCGCACATCTATTAACAGAATATTAATGCTGGACGCTATTGCGAGTTGAATTTATTCCGCGTCGGGAAACCTGAGTATGCGCGCGAGTACAAATCTTGTCATCCTGCTTATCGCGATCGCGATGGGTGGCGTCGCGGCCTTCCTCGCGCGCGACTGGTTGGCGTCTCATTCCGCAAGCGTTGAACCGGGCGCTACGCCAGGCACAATTGTCGTTGCGTCCGCGCCGCTCGGTTTCGGCGCTGCGGTGACGGCGGATAACGTCACTGAAATCCCGTGGTCCTCCACGACGCTTCCAGATGGCGCGTTCATGACCGTCCACGATCTCATCAAGGACGGCCCACGCGTGGTGCTTTCGCCGCTGGTGCGCAATGAACCGGTGGTCGCGTCGAAGGTGACGGCGCCAAATCAACGCGGCTCGCTTTCGACCACGATCAAGGAAGGCAGCCGCGCGGTGACCGTGCCGGTCGACGATGTGCGCGGAGTCGCGGGTTTCATCTTCCCCGGCGATTTCGTTGATGTCGTCTTGACTCGCACTGGCAATAACGAGGGCCCGCAAAACTATTCCGAGGTTATCCTGCAGCGCGTAAAGGTGCTGGCGATCGACCAGCAGGCGGGAGAGCGGCAGGACAAGCCGACTGTGGCCAAGGCGGTGACCGTCGAATTGACCGCCGAGCAGTCGCTCAAAATCTTGTTGGCGACGAATGTCGGCAGGTTATCGCTTATTCTGCGACAGGCGAATGAGGACGTTGCCGGCCCCAACAAGCGTATCACCGAGCATGACCTCTTTACCGAGGACGCGCCTACTCCGACGATGACGGCGATAGCGGACGCCTTCGCCGCAGCTCAAGCATCGACGCCGAATCCCAAGCCGACGCCGGTCGCGATTGAGACGCCAGCGCCAGCCGTCGGCGAAACGCAGCCGCCGAGCGGCGGAGCAGGGCCCGAGAAGCTAACCGCCACGGTGGGAATTGTGCGCGGCATGAAACGCGACGAGTATGAGGTCCAAAAAGTCTCGAAGTGATGTTCTGTTGAGTATATTGGCGGTGTTGTGGCGCGGAAATGTCCGATTGTGAAACAGTCGGGAAATGCTTCGCCGGTGTGCCTTGCGCGACACGGTTCGTAAGCAATTGATTTTCCCGGCTCATTTTTCCACAATTTCCGTCGTTTTGGGCGAAGCAGAGTGGATTTTTTGGCAAAATTGCGGCATAGACTTAGCACGTCCGGGTGGGCGTGAAAGTTCGGAGTGCGCGTAGATGAACGGCGAGGCCATTAATCACAGGGGGCGGCTGCATCGTAGCGCCGGGGTCAGATTGTCGGCTCTATTGCGCCGCGCCGGCTCGGTGTTCGTCGCAGCGGCGCTGGTCGGCCTGGCCGTCAGCATCGTCGACGGGCGGCCCGCGCGGGCGCAAGACACGGCGGCGACGAGTGAAGAATACGGAAGGGTCCTGCACAGAAAGGTGACGCTGTTTAAGTCGCTCACCATCCCAATCCCATCGACTTTTGAAAAGGCGCTCATCGGGGCTCCCGACATTGCCGACGTGCTGCCGCTGACAGGCCGATCAGTGTACATCCAGGGGAAGAAAGTCGGCGCCACAAATATTTCGATTTTCGATCCCAATCAGCGTTTGATCGAGGTCATCGACCTTGAGGTGACACCCGACACCAACAGCATGAGCAGCAAGATCCGCTCTAGCACCGGCGGGAATAATATCAAAGTCTCCAGCGCGGGGGGCGAAGTTGTCCTAAGCGGCGAGGCGAGCGACGCCGTCTCAGCGTCGCGAGCCATCGCCGTCGCCAAGGGCCTGTCGCCCGACGCGCCGATCGTCGACGCCATGAAGGTTTCGCCGTCGCAGCAGGTGATGCTGAAGGTGCGGATTCTCGAAGTGGATCGCGCCGCCGGGCGCGACCTCGGCGTGAACTTGTTCGGCGGCAAGGGGAGAAACACGATCTCCACGGGGCTTGGACAGTTCACCAACAATACTATTGGCCCGACCGGCGTTGCCGGCGTTGGGGTCTCCCAGACCTTCGCGGGCGCTGCTGCGGCCGCGTCGCCGCCGTTCGGGCTCTTGTTCTCAAATTTGGTCAATGCCGGCGGTTTCAAGATCGATTCGCTGCTCTCCGCCCTCGAAACCAAAGGCTTGGTCAGGAGTCTGGCCGAGCCGGACTTGATCGCGCTTTCCGGCGAGGAGGCGAGCTTCTTGGCGGGCGGCGAGATTCCCGTGCCGACCGTGCAGCCGGGCAGCAACGGAGGGACGCCGACGGTCTCGATCCAATACAAGCCTTTCGGGGTGCAGCTGACGTTCGTGCCGACGGTGCTCGGCAACGGCCTTATCGATCTGCGGTTGGCGCCTTCGGTCAGCGAAATCGACACCGCGAACTCGGTGTTGGTCAACGGCACTACGATCCCGCAATTGACCAAGCGCGAAGCCCGCACGACCGTGGAGTTGCGCGACGGCCAAAGCTTCGCGATCGCCGGCTTGCTGCAAGCGAGCCATACCGAGGATATTTCGCAGGTTCCCTATCTCGGCACGATACCGATCCTGGGCGCCTTGTTCCGCTCGACCAATTACCAGAAACATGAGACCGACCTTGTCATTATCGTCACCCCGCATCTGGTCAGGCCGGCCGGGCCGCATGATCATCTGGCGACGCCGTTCGATCAGAATCTGGCGGCCAACGATGTGGACCTGTTCTTGATGGGCGATCTTGAACGAAAGAAGAAATACAACGAATATGTGACCAGCGGCGGCGAGCTGAAGGGACCTTACGGCGACATCATCACGGCCGAAGCGCTCCCCGTCCACAAGAGGTGGAGGAAATGAGCCGTCCGACGTTCAAATGTGGATTTATGCTCGCGGCGCTTTTGGCGGCTGTGACGCTAACGGGCTGCGCCAACGGCGAGCCGTTCGAACCCTATGCGCTGCGCATCCCGACGGTCACGCCGACCGCCGGCAATGCACAGGCGGCCAACACCGCCATTCAAACGATCAATCCGTGGCCGCGCTATGCCTACAACACGCGCATCCCCGGAAATGGCGCGCGCATGGTCAATGCCGTCAATTGCTATGAGCGCCAGTCGAAGGACGCGACAGGATGCCCGACGATTCCAGCAGTGAGCTTAGTAGGCGGGACGACGCAATGATCCCCGATCGCTTGTTTGAGTTTCTTGCCGGGAACAATGCGCGTTCAGTGAAGGGCGTATTGCGATGGCCGCGAAACAATTTCGACCGCTGACATCCTGGCGTTGCGTTGGCGTCGCCGCCGACGATAGCCCTAAATCGCGCCGCTTGGCGGCGAAGGCGCGCGCGTTCTGCAGCGACGAAGTCGGCATCATCCTGCCCTATGTGACGGTGATGATCACCGTCATCGTCGGCGTCTCGGTGCTTGCCCTCGACGGCGCAAGGTACGAAAGTTTGCAGACGCAGATGCAGAAGGGCGCCGACGCGCTGGCGCTCGCCGGCGCGGCGGAACTGGACGGCTTCGCCACGGCGATCACCCGCGCCAACGCGGCCATGAAAAATACCGGCAGCGGCGGCCCCAACTGGGTAGTCAATTCGAATCTGTTTGGCTCGAATGTCGCGGTGACGACTGGCATTCGATTTTTCAGTTCCTTGCCGGCCGGCACGACAACCAGCATAGCATCGAGCTACGTGACCGCCGATGCTCACCTGGCTAAATATGTCGAAGTGACGGTCACACCGGCGACAATGAGCACCATTCTTCCGGCCTCGTTCTTCGGCGGCGCCAATAGCGTCACGACCGGGGCGGTGGCCGTCGCGGGGCACAGTCAGGTGGTTTGCGGGCCGACGGCGATGTTCATCTGCAATCCGTATGAAACTGCCGGAATGACCTACAGTCAGGCAACTGATGCATTGGTGGCCGCTGGCAGCAGCGCCGCGAGCATGCGCAAACTGGTTTCGCTGCACGCTTCCGCCGGCAGCTTCTATTCGCCAGGAAATTACGGCTACGTCTATCCGGCCACGGGCACGGTGTCAGCCGGCAGTTGCGGCAACCCGCAAGTTACCGCGCAGGCGCTGGCCCAAGTAAACCCCAACATTTGCGTCAGCCAAAGTTCGGTCAATTTCAAGACTGGTGTGGATCAGCCTGTCCGCGATGCGATCAATGTGCGTTGGGATTTGTTTTCGCAATCGTTCAACAATTGCAAGAACGATACGACCGGGACTTATCCACCTGATGTGAACGTGCGGAAAGGAATGATACCGGGCAGCGGCAGCGCCATTACGAAGATATGCAATGAAGCGAAGGCCGCAACCTGGCCGCCGGGAATTACCGGTACGGACCCGTCGAACGCAAATGTTGGTCTGCCCCTCGACAACACTATGCTCACCGCCGGCATCCCGAACGGCACGGTGCAGGTCGGCGACGGCAGTTGGGTTTGTGGGGATATTGTGCAGGCAACCAGCGCCAGCACCGCTAGCGGCGGCACGGTTCTTACGTTCGCCGCTGGCGCAACCACCGGAATATTTGTCGGTATGGGAATTAGTGGCCCGGTTGGCTCGCACGTCCCGAGCAACGCCACTGTGACGGCGGTTGCCCCGACAACGGTCACCATGAGCGCAGGCGCCAGCGGCGGCGTGATCGCCTCGGGAACCAGCATCACCGTCGCCGGTTACTGGAGCACCGCGCATCCCGCAGCGCTTGGACATGCCGCGCCTCCGGGATGCTCCGGCACTCCTTATGCCGGCATCACCCGATACTCGGTCTATAAGTACGAGAACAGCAGTAGCTACGCCAACGACGCTTCCGCCGGCGGCGAAAAGGGCGCGACCTACTGCAATCAAACCCCGCCGGCGGCCGACCGCCGCCTGCTTAACCTCGCGTTCATCAACTGCCTCAGCGTTAGCGGCGCCAGCAGCCCCAACCCGGTGACTCTCAACGGCAGCGCGACCAACGTCCCGGTCGCGGCTTTCGGCGAATTCTTTTTGACGTTGCCCGCCCCGAACAACGGCGATGAACCTTTCGGGGAATTCGCTGGATTTCTCCCCTCGGGAAGCAATAACTTTCAGAACGCTCAATTGTACCGGTGACGTGGAAAGGCGCATGAAGCCATAGAGCGAAATCACCATGTTGTCATTCCCGCTATGGGATCGTTCATTGAAGAAGGCTGAGTTAAAATGATTGCGCGCGTTTTGCGTTCGCTCTGGCGCGATACCGAAGGTACAGCGCTGGTCGAAGGCTCCATCCTGCTTCCCGTCTTGATGAGCCTGTTGTTTGGGGTTTACGAATTCTCATTCTTCTTCTACCAGCAACAGTTAATCACGACCGGCGTTCGCGACGCGGCGCGTTTCCTCGCGCGAAACGACCTTTCATCATGCACCACGAGCCCGCTAACCTCGGGCAATTGCTCGGTGACCGTGATGTTGAGCGGAACCGCCACCAATGTCGTGACTGTCGCCAAGAACATTGCGGTCTCCGGCTTCACTGGAGGAACGCCGGCACGCGTCACAGGTTGGGCGGCAAGCAACGTCGCGATAAATTTGAACAATCTTGCAAATTCTGGCGTATCGACGCCATGCGGCGCGAATGCCTGTAGCGGTCGCTCGACCATACAGGTCGTGGTGGTGAGCACGACTTTCGCCGACCCGTCGCTGGGCCTGTTCGGCTATCTCGGCTTGAGCGCGCCGAATCTGGTCGTATCGCACGCCGAACGCGTTATCGGACCAGGTTGAGAGACGCCATGCTGATCAAGCGCCTTCGCAATGACACCTCGGGCAATGTGCTCGTCGAAGCAACGGTGATGATGACGATCATCTTCGTCTTCGTCCTTGGCGGCATCGATTTCCTGTTCGCCTATTATCAATATAACGCTGCGGCGAAAGCAGTCGAGATTGGCGCGCGAATCGCGGCGGTGTGGGATCCTGTCGCCACCGGCCTCAATGGCCTTAGCGCCGCTGTCGTCAGCAGTTCGAATCCCGCGGGCTTCGCGATGCCGGCCTTCACCGCGACATGCAACGGCGCGACGGCGGCATGCACCTGCACCGGGACCTGCACCGGCGTCAGCGGCTACAGCGCCGGCGCTATGAAGGCCATCGTGCTTGGGCGCAGCAACGACGGCACAAATTGTAACACCGGGGGAACCACCATCTATACGACTGGCATGTGCGGCATTTATTCGCCCATCACCACAGCCAATGTCATAGTCACGTACACGCAGGGCGGCCTTGGCTACGCCGGGCGTCCAGCCGTCATCGGCGGGCCGGTGCCAACTCTAACGGTGGCACTAACAGGCGTGCCATTCACCTTCTATTTCCTCGGGGGCCTCTTGGGATTCGCCAACATCACAATGCCGCCGCTGACGACTTCGATCACCGGTGAATATTTGTCGTCCGCCGCGGCGTCATGATGGCGGCGATTTCTGGTGTGCCGGTTTACCTCCTGAACGTCAGCGGCGACGCGCAACGGCTCGACGAAGTAGAGCAGAAAATCAAACCGTCAATCCCCGATTTGACCAGGATCAACGGCATTGAACCGGTTCAGCGCAGCGCCGGGCAGGCGGGTATCCGGGCTTTTGTGCTCGTGGTCGCGCCGTCCACTGCGCCCGAGGATTTCACCAAACTTATCGACATCGTCGCGCGCCATCGCGGCAACGTCTTCTTTATCCTGATCAGCGGAGAGATATCGGGAAGCGATTACAAGCTGTTGTTGCAATCGGGCAATGCGGATTGGGTTCAGGAAAGCCGGCCCGCGCAGGAAATCCTCGACATTATCGCGCGTCAGCGCGCCAACGCGGCGATCGAGCCGGCCGAGACCAATCATCCGCTGGTTATTTCGTTTGTTCCCAGCGCCGGGGGAGTCGGCAATACGACCCTGGCGATCGAAACAGGCGTCCAGCTCAGCCGCGTCAAGGGGACTAAGGAGGGAAGCGTCTGCCTCGTCGACCTCGATTTTCAGACGAGCCACGTCTGCGATCACCTTGACATGGAGCCGCGGCTGCAGATCGGCGAAATCGTCGGGGCGCCGGAACGGCTGGACGATCAATTGCTGGAAATATTTGCCAGCCGCCATTCGAGCGGCCTGCACGTCTTCGCCGCGCCCCGCAACAGATTTCAATATTCGGACCTCGACATCGGTGTCTTGGACGCCTTGTTCGCCCGCATCGCGCAGCGCTATCAGTATATCCTCATCGATATGCCGGTTATCTGGCGCATATGGACAGTCCACGTCATCGGCGCATCGCAGGGCGTTCTCGTAACCGGCGTCAACAGCATCCCCGGACTGCGCCAGATTTCCGAGACACTCGCGGCGATCCGCGACGCCAACGGCGTCGTTCCTGAAATCCGGGTCGTGCTCAACCGATGCCGATTCAATCTGGTCGGAGGCCTCGCCCAGCGAGGCCACGTTGCCAGCGTTCTGGGCGAAGAAAAACCATTCTTGGTCAGGGACACGCCGATCGCGCTCGAATGCGCAAATACCGGGAAGGCGATGACGCTCGCCCACCCGTCGAGCAAGGTCGTCAGAGATGTCGGAGCGATCGCCAAATTTTGTGTGGGCCTGAAGGCGGCAAGGCTTCCCGCGCCATAACGCGGCGCCGGCCCGAAGCCAGCAACGGTTAAATCTGGTCGCAATGTCGCAGCCGGTGATCTGCGTGCTCGAGAGAAGGTTTGGCGGGGATTCGAAGTTAACTCTAACGTCAGGCGGAAGTCGGAAATCCCGACGCATGATTGGCTAGTCTTCATTTTTTAATGTAATGTTCATCCAATATTAATCAACCGATCGAGAGCATCGTGGGCTTTTTCCGCACAACCTCAGAGCCGTCGGCGAACCGGACTCAACCCGGACCTGTAGCAGCTTCGGACGCTTCGACGCCCGAGGTGTTTTATCGGGACCTCATCGCCACGCGGCCCGCGCTGCTTGACGAAAAACTCAAGCTGCACGGTCGCATTATCGACGAATTCAATCTTGCCTTGCTGGAAAAGCTGCCGCCGGAGGAGCTCGCGCGGCAGGTGCATAATTTTGTCGCCAATCACATCCGCAGCGAAAATATTTCGCTCAATCAAAAAGAGCTAGAAATATTCTCCGGCGAGATACTCGCGGAAATGACCGGATTTGGCCCGATCGAGCCGCTGTTGAAGGATCCCACGGTCACCGATATTTTGATCAATACCCACAAGAGCTGCTTTGTCGAACGATTGGGGCGGCTCGAGGAAGTAAAACTGCACTTCAATGATGAAGCGCATCTCCTCCGGATTATCAACAAGATCGTCGCCGGGGTAGGGCGCCGGGTCGACGAATCCTCGCCAATGGTCGATGCGCGCTTGCCCGACGGGTCGCGCGTGAACGTCGCCATTCGGCCGGTTGCCGTCGACGGTCCATTGGTTTCGATCCGCAAATTTGCGGAGCGGCCGTTCAACATGGATAAGTTGGTCGAGGTCGGCGCGCTGCGTCCGCAAATGGTCGAGGTGATTTCAGCGGCCGTCGCAGGACGCGTATCGACAATTATCACCGGAGGCACCGGCAGCGGCAAGACGACCTTGCTGAACGCATTGTCGCACTACATTCCCGCGCACGAGCGACTGATCACAATTGAAGACGCCGCGGAACTTCAGTTGCAACAACCACACAAGGGGCGACTGGAAACTCGCCCGGCTAATGTCGAGGGCAAGGGCGAAATCAGAATTCGCGACCTTCTGCGAAACGCCCTGCGTATGCGGCCCGATCGCATTATCATCGGCGAGTGCCGGGGAGAAGAAGCCTTCGACATGTTGCAGGCGATGAATACCGGTCACGAAGGCTCGATGACCACCATTCACGCCAATTCGCCGCGCGACGCCATCAAGCGGATGGAACAGATGGTTGGCATGGCCGGCATGACGATGACGCAATCGGCTATCCGTAGTCAGATAGCTTCCGCGATCAACCTGATCGTTCAGGTGCAGCGATTGCCTGACGGCCAGCGGCGCGTAACCAGCATCAGCGAAATCACCGGCATGGAAGGCGAAGTGATCCAGATGCACGAAATCTTTGTTTTCGTTAAGGAGTTTACTGACAAGGATGGCAAGCTGCACGGCCACTTCAAGGCCACAGGGGTGAGACCGAAATTTCTTGCCGATTTGAAGGCCTACGGCATCGAGATTCCGCCCGGACATTTCGACCCGTCGCGGATACTCTGATGAGGTGTTCGCATGAATGAGCCTTGGGTGATCTACGTTCTGGTATTCGCCGCCGCGGTCCTTGCGGTTGAGGCGCTCTACTGGCTGGTCTATCGGGCGCGGGATACAAAGAAGGCGATCAACCGCCGGCTGGCGTTGGGCAAACAATTATCGAGCCAAAGTCAGGTGCTCGATGTATTGCGGCGGGAACGCGGCTTCGCCGATTTCAACAACGCGATGCTCGGCGGCCTCAACGATATCATCGTGCAGACCGGACTGCGAATGTCGAGGGGCACGCCCCTCCTTTGGACCGCGCTCGTAGGCCTTGTCGCATCCGCGCTGGCGACGCCGATCTTCGGTCTTCATGCGGCTTCGATTGCATGCGGAATCGTTCTTGGCCCCATCTTCGTTTGGTTGTTCGTATTGCGTACGCGCGCCAAACGCATCGCTCGCTTCGCCGGGCAACTGCCTGAGGCGATCGAGATCATTGTGCGCGGATTGAGAGTTGGACACCCGTTCTCAAGCGCTATCGAACTTGTCGCGCGCGAGTTGCCGGACCCGATCGGATCGGAGTTCGGCATGACTGCGGATGAAATCGCGTTTGGCCAGGAGACCACGAAAGCAATCGACAGCCTTTACCGGCGGGTCGGGCAGGACGACCTGCTGTTCGTCGCCATCGCCGTCAGCGTGCAAGCCCAGACCGGGGGCAATCTCGCCGAGATTCTGGCGCGGCTCGCCAGGCTGATACGCGAGCGCTCCAACCTGCGGTTGAAAGTGAAGGCGCTGAGTGCGGAGGGAAGAATGTCGGCTTGGTTTCTCTCGGCAATGCCGTTCATTATTTTTGGCGTGGTCAGCCTCATTGCGCCAAACTATTTCAGCGAAGTGCGAACCAGCGCTGCAATGGTTCCAGCGATCGTCTATGGCGCGGCGTCTTTGCTCATCGGGAACTACACCATCTATCGTATGGTTAACTTCAAGCTGTAGGTCGGCAAAATTGGATAAAAACCTCATCGCGATTGTTGTGTTGGCTTTTGCCGCGGTCGCCGCGTTCTTCTTTGTTTTGGCGCAGACGATTGCGGGGCGGGCGCAATTGCGGCGACGTCTGCCTGGCGGGGCGCAAACATACGATATCGTGGCGGGACAATCGAAGGGCGGCCTGAACGCCCTTGTGGCCGAGCATTTCACTGAGGAACGCTTCGGTGTCGATGCGAAACTGCGGTCGCGACTGCGCCGAGACCTCTTGCGGGCGGGATATTTCGGCAACAATGCGGTGAACTATTATATTTTCGCCCGAATTTGCACCGTAGTCGCTCTCCCTTGCACAGTTTTTATTCTGACTCGCCTGTTTCTGCCGACGATGCCAAAATTGCTCGAATTGCTTACCGTTTCGATCGCGGCGACAGTTGGCATTTTCGGCCCGGACGCGTGGCTGTCCCGCAGGCAAGGGCGCCACACCCAAGAATATCGGCTTATATTTCCAGATATGCTTGACCTTCTCGTTGTCTGCGTCAGCGCGGGCTTGAGCGTTGAAGCCGCCTTCGAACGGATCAGAGACCAACTGGAAAAGAAGAGCCGTGCGCTGGGTTTCAATCTGCAAATGATGGGCGCCGAAATGCGGGCGGGGCGAAGCACGGTCGAGGCGCTCACTTCCCTCGCTGACCGATTAGCCCTTGACGAAGCTTCGTCTTTCGTCGCTGTGTTGCGCCATTCTGTCGAACTTGGCGGCGATGTCGCCGACGCGCTGAGCGTCTTCAGCGATGAAATGCGTTACAAGCGTCTTATGCGGGCGGAGGAGCAGGCTAACAAGCTGACGGTGAAAATGGTCCTTCCGTTGGCGCTGTGCATTTTCCCGGTGATCCTGTTGATCGTTATGCTGCCGGTTGCGCTCAAACTTATGTCGGTTTTCGCCCGTTGAGCGCGACTCGGCTGCGACGGCGTGGTCCATCGCTCCTTGCAGAAATTTTGATTTTGAGGCAAGAACAAGGCTAAGAATCGTAACTTTCTCCTGTTAGCGTCAAGTGGCGTTGTTTGGCTGTCGCAGTCGGCTGAAGCTGCCTCCAGGTTGAAGCCGACGGCTTTGCCAGAGGATAGCTTGGAACTCCGCCGCGGAGTAAGAAGCTAGCAATTTGTTCAATAGCATATTGTAAATCAGGAACGGTAAATGGCGCTGGCGAGTGAATGGCGGAAACAAGAGATGATTGCTGGCGCGGCGCGTTTCATTTCTCTCGGCCTGGCGATCCTTGCACTGGCAGGGTGCCAATCCATTGAGTCCGCGCCGGGCATGGTCGCGGAGAACGGAAGCGCGTCCGTTCCGGTGACCGGGGAAAGCGCTACGGACGTCAAGTATTTCCAGTCGGACGAACCTTTGCGGCTCGGCGTCCAGAGATTTAACGAAGGCGGATACGGTCTTGCTGAACAATACTTCCGCGATGCGGTGGAAAAGGCGCCTAAGGACGTAACGGCTTGGGTCGGTCTCGCCGCCAGCTATGACCATCTCGCGCGATTCGATCTCGCCGACAACGCCTACCGGTCGGCGGTCAGGCTTGGCGGCCATACCACGCAGATCCTGAACAATCAGGGCTATTCCTATATGCTGCGGGGGGACTTGAAAACGGCGCGAGCCAAATTCCATGCGGCTTTGCAGCTCGATCCCACGAACGCTACAATCATCAATAATCTACAGCTTCTTGATTCAAGCTCTCGTTATATTGCGCGCCCGCCGGTCTGACGCTACGTCGTAAATTAAATCGATCATTTACGAACTTGAACGGGTCTCCACGATAGAAGATCATATCACGATCCACGTTACCGCGGTCTCGGTCAGGAAACAGAACCCGGCTACATGCGGTTCGTATTGTTGGCAACGCCAAGCGGTGCGTCGCCGGTTTCAGTTTGTCGGCAAGGCATTATTCAGCGCGGTCCAGCTGCCACTCACCCATGTGGCGACGAGGTCGATCGTCAGGAATACGGCGACCAGCAGAATGCCCAGCAGAACCGTGTACTCGACGAGTGCCGCTCCACCTTCATCGCTTCGGAATTTCTCTAGCGCTTTGTGTAAATTGTGCATGTTACGCCCGGACGGTTCTGTTCGCTCGTTCCTTCCCTCGCGGCTCAGTACAGTTCGCGAGATGTTTTTGCGCCCTGCAAACTTCGACGGTACAGATACCGCCAACTCGCAGAGCGCAACCGCCCACCATCCTTAGCGCCCGAAGTCCGACATACGGTCCCCGTCGCCAATTAAGTGCAGACGCCGCCCGAACTCTGCGGCCGTCTTCAGTTGGCAGGCAACGCGCCGTTCAGCGCCGTCCACTGCACGCTGATCCAGGTCCCGACTAAGCCAATGGTCACGATTACCGCAACCAATAGAATAGCGAGCAGAACCGTGTATTCGATCAACGCGGCCCCATTTTCATCGGCGCGGAATTTCGATAGCATTTTCAATGATTTACGCATTACAGACCCCAAGTTGACTCGCTAGATTGTGCTTTGGTCGCATCCAGAGCGCCATGCGAATGGGATTCGGAATTATGGGGCCCTGCACGTTCAAGCCGGCGGTTCTCGTGAAATCCAGGCAGTGGACCGCCCAGTGTCCGCGCTTCAACCTCCTTCGAACGGTGAAATAGATTCGCGTAAGCAGGTGTTGATGCGCGGATACCACGCGGCGATCCGCAGCTGGCCCTCAGTTCGGGGGCAAGGCGGCGTTCAGCGCGGTCCATCTGCCGCTGATCCAG
>JAYUFK010000153.1:0-1857 GCA_043739325.1 Methylocapsa sp.
GCCAACACGTTTACGCGCAACATCTGGAAACCGTTCTTTCACGCCGAAATGACGTCGCGCGAAGAATCCTTCCTCGCCAAGCTGGTGTCGCTGATCGTCAAGGTCGGCGCGCTGCTGTTCATCTTCGTCGTGCCGACCAAGTTCGCGATCGATTTGCAGTTGCTCGGCGGCGTATGGATGGCGCAGATTTTTCCAGCGGTGATCTTTGGTCTCTACACCCGCTGGTTCGGCGGCCCCGCGCTGCTGATCGGCTGGGCGGTGGGCATGATCGTCGGCACCGCGCTGTCGTGGGGAGCCGTCGCCTGGGTGCCGGTGCATGCGCTGGCGTGGGATATCCCGCTCATCGGAAAAATCGATCTCGGCCTCGGCATCGCCGCTTACAACGGCCTCGTCGCGGTGATCCTCAACCTCCTCGTCGCGACCATCATATCGGCGGTATGGCGCAGCCGTGCAGCGGACGAAACGCGTCCGGAAGATTATCTCGACTCGTCAACGAGCGATGGCGCGCCGACAGCAGTGGCGACGGCAACGTTGTAGCGAGGCGACGACTCGTCGCCTCAGCTCTTGCTGCGCCGCTCGCGGATCATGAAATTATCGAAGGAATATTCCGCCACCTGCCACCACAAATACTGGTCGGAGCGGAACGCCATGTAAGAATCGGCGATCTTCTTGAAGCTGGCGTTGTCGGCGCCAAGCTGGGTGTAAAGATCGTTGGCGGTCTTGAAGCACGCTCCGATGACGTCCTGCGGGAACAGCCGCAATTCTGCGCCGCCGACGACGAGACGCTTCAGCGCGCCGGGATTGGCGGAATCGTATTTCGCCTGCACGGAAGCGTTGGCCTGCGCCGCCGCCGCGCGGAACGCCGCCTGATAGGATTTTGGCAGCGCGTCGAACTTGTCCGTGGCGACGATGAGATGCAGTTGCATCCCGCCCTTCCACCAGCCGGGATAATAGTAGTACGGCGCGACTTTCGACAGGCTCAGCTTGTCGCCGTCCTTGCGCTCGCCGAACTTCTCGTCATCGTACGGCCCGACCCATTCCATTACATCGAGCGCGCCCGCTTCCAGCGCGCCGTACACCGCGTCCCTCGCTATCGCGACAGGCTCGGCGCCGAGCATCTGGAACACTTTGCCGGCGAACCCGCCGAGGCGAATTTTCAGGCCCTGGAAATCGCTTGCCGTTCGAATCTCCTTGCGAAACCACCCGGCCATCTGGCCGCCGGTATTGCCAGCCGGCAGCGCAAAGACTTTCTTGTCGCTCAGGAGATCGTCGATCAACGCGCCGCCGCCGCCCTCCTGCAACCAGGCGGCGTGTTGCCGCGCGTTCATTCCAAACGGCGTCGACGAGCCGAAGACGAAAGACGGGTCCTTGCTCCAGATATAATGCAAGGCGCTATGCGCGCATTCGACCGTTCCGTTCGATACCGCGTCGAGCGCTTCGAGCGCCGGTGCAATTTCGCCCGCCGGCGAAACGATGACGTTGAAATGCCCGTCGGTCAGGTCCGACAATATCTTCGCGAAAGTCTGCGCGCCGCCGTAGATCAGATCGAGCGACGGCTGAAAGCTCGAAGTCAGCCGCCATTGCACGTCGGGCGCCGATTGCGCGATCGCCGGTCTGGCGACGCCCAGGCCCGCGGCGGCCAACCCCATTCCGGCGACAAATTGACGGCGCCCTGCGCTCATGATGTCTGCTCGCTCGGTTGCACGGCCAGCGCGAAAGTTTCGCCCGATCCGACTTCGCCCAGCCTACGCTCTATACACCATGTGTGGACGCCCCCGCCCTTGCAAGAAGTTTTTGACTCTGTGCTGCCATTTGTCGGGTGCGGTCATGTGTCCGGCCTTCGTTTGCGGCGCGTGA
>JAYUFK010000154.1:0-5238 GCA_043739325.1 Methylocapsa sp.
TGCCGTGCGCGATCGTCAACACCGGCTCAAAGCAGGGCATCACCTGTCCGCCCGGCAATACCGCCTACAATGTCTCGAAAGCCGGCGTGAAGGTCGTCACCGAAGCTTTGGCGCATGAATTGCGCAACACTGCGGGCTGCAAGGTCAGCGCGCATCTGCTGATCCCGGGCTTCACCTTCACCGGCATCACCGCGGCGAAGGAGAAGCCGCCGGGCGCGTGGAGCGCCGTAGAGGTCGTTGAGTTCATGCTGCCAGCGATGGCAAGGGACGACTTTTATATCCTCTGCCCGGACAACGATGTCACCCGCGAGATCGACAATGCGCGCATCCTCTGGGCGGCTGAGGATATCACGGAAAATCGCCCGCCGTTGTCGCGCTGGCACGCGGATTACAAGCAAGCGTTCGCGGACTATCTCAAGCGACGCGGCTAGAGTTTGTTGGCGCGGATGTCGGGCAGGAAGTAGGTCAGCAATCCGATCGCTGGCAGGAACGCGCAGATATTGTAGACGAAGCTGAGGCTGGTGCGATCCGCCAGCGCGCCAAGCAGCGCCGCGCCGATGCCCCCTAAACCGAACGACAGGCCGAAGAATAAGCCGGCGATCGCGCCGACATTGCCGGGCACCAGTTCCTGCGCATAGACGACGATCGCCGAGAACGCCGAGGCCAGGACGAGCCCGATGACGACGCTGAGCGCGACGGTCATTTCAAGATTGGCGTGCGGCAGAGCCAGCGTGAACGGCAGCACGCCCACGATGGAGAGCCAGATCACGAACTTGCGCCCGTAGCGATCGCCAATCGGGCCGCCGAAGAACGTGCCGGCCGCGACGGCGGCGAGGAACACAAACAGCAATAATTGCGACTGCGAAACCGAGACGTGGAACGTCTGGATCAGATAGAACGTGTAGTAGCTCGAAATGCTGGCGAGATAGAAGTTCTTCGAGAACACCAGCACGACGAGAATGGCGATCGAGCGTTTGACGACGGCGGGCGCAAAGCGTGAGACGAGGCTCGCCGCGGCGGCTTTACGCGCGGTGCGGTGGGCGCGATACCACAGGCTGACGCGCGTCAGGATGGTCGCGCCGGTAAACGCCAGCACCGAAAACCACAGTACCGAACGCTGGCCAAACGGCACTACGATATATGCCGCCATCAGCGGCCCCAGCGAAGTGCCGAAATTGCCGCCAACCTGGAACAGCGACTGGGCGAAGCCAAAGCGCCCGCCCGACGCGGCGCGAGCGACGCGCGAGGCCTCCGGGTGGAAGATCGCCGATCCCACGCCGATCATCGCCACCGAGGCGAGCAGCATCGGATAGCTGCCGCCGAGCGCCAGCATCGCCAGGCCGGTAAGCGTGAACAGCATTGCGACGGGGAGGGAGAACGGCATTGGCCGTCGGTCGGTGAACAGGCCAACGCCCGGCTGCAAAACCGAGGCGGTGACCTGAAACGTGAAAGTGATCATGCCGAGCTGGAAATAGCTCAGGCCGTAATCGTCGCGGAACACCGGGTAGAGCGCCGGCGCCAGCGATTGCATCATGTCGTTGAGCATGTGCGAAGCGCTGATGGCGATCAGAACGCCAAGCGCCGTCGTTTGCGCGGCGGCGCGCGCGACGCTCGGAGAGTCGGCCGGACTGGCCGGGGCGGCGCCCGCGGAGGGTTGGGCAAGGCTCAAGGGGATAACCGTCGATCTGGCGCCTCGAAGAGGCGCAACGGCGGTTTTCATAACCCACAGCCTGAATTTGCGCTAGGCGCCTCCGCCGGGGCGCCTGTAACGACTGCGTGAAGCGGCCCGCTGTGGCGCCGGCCGTCTATTGCGCCAGACCCTACCTTGGCGCCAGAACCATCACCATCTGGCGGCCTTCCATCAGCGGTTCAGCCTCGACCTTGGCGATCGGCGCCGTCTCGGTTTTGACACGCAACAGCAGTTTGTAACCGATGTCCTGATGCGCCATTTCGCGGCCGCGAAAGCGCAATGTAACTTTTACCTTGTCACCTTCTTCGAAGAAGCGCCGCACCGAGCGCATCTTCACTTCGTAATCGTGATCGTCGATGCCGGGGCGCAGCTTGATTTCCTTGATCTCGACGACTTTTTGTTTCTTGCGGGCTTCGGCGGTTTTCTTCTGTTCGTTGAAGCGGAACTTGCCGAAATCGAGAATCTTGCAGACGGGCGGCTCGGCGTTGGGAACGATCTCGACCAGATCGAGCGCTGCCTCGTCGGCGAGCTGTTGGGCCAAGGCGATCTGAACAACACCGTGATTCTTGCCTTCGGCATCGATCAATTGGACCGTATTGGCGCGGATGTCGCGATTGACGCGCGGCCCCCCTTTCTCTGGGGCCGCTGTGGCTTTCATGGGACGACGAATGGCTTATCTCCTATGGCTGTGAAAACGCTGGGTTTCAGACAAGTATACTTTGCCGGTCGCAAACTGCTTCCGGGCGAAGCAATCCTTGATGTTCCATAGATGGCCGCTGCAAGTCAAATTGCAACGACAACGCCGGCGCCGCTGAGCGCGCAAGCGCAGCGTTGGGCGCGCTCAAGCCGCGAGGTCGGCGACGACAGAATCGAGCAACGGCGCGCCCATCGGCGTGACGCGCACACGCCCAGAAGGATCCTCGGCGATGAAACCGTCCGCGGTCAGCGAGCAGATCTGGCGCGGATCGAGCGAACGGCCGCTTAGCAGCGTGAAACGTTGGGGATCGATGCCCTCGCGCAAGCGCAACCCCATCAGCAGGAATTCGTCGCCTTGCTGCTCCAGCGTCAGCAGATCGTTCTCGATCAGGCCATGGCCTTCGCCCTCAACCTGGGTCAGCCACATCTCCGGGTGCTTTTCGGTCGACTGGGCCCGCCGGCCCTCGCGCGCGATAATTCGCCCATGCGCTCCAGGACCGACGCCCGCATACTCGCCGTACCGCCAGTAAATCAGATTGTGCCGGCTTTCGGCGCCGGCGCGCGCGTGGTTGGACACTTCGTAGGCCGGCAGGCCGGCGCGCTCGGTCAATTCCTGCGTGACGTCGAACAGCGCTCGGCCAAGATCCGCGTCCGGCGTGGCGAGTTTCCCGGCTTTCCACAAGCGTTCGAACGTGGTGTCCGGTTCGATCGTCAGTTGGTAAAGCGACAGGTGTTCCCCCGCCAGCGCCAAGGCTTCGGACAATTCAGCGCGCCACGCCGCCTCGCTCTGCCCAGGGCGCGCGTAAATCAGATCGAACGAAGTGCGCGAAAATATCCCGCTCGCGACCTTGACCGCCTCGAGCGCCTCGGCGACGCTATGGCGGCGCCCCAAGGCTTTGAGATCGGCATCGTTCAACGCCTGTACGCCAATCGAAAGGCGGTTGACGCCAGCGGCTCGATAGCCGCGAAAACGCCCGGCCTCGACGCTGGTCGGGTTGGCCTCCAGCGTGATCTCCGCGCCGGTCTCGACGCTCCAGCTTTCGCCGATCGCGTCGATAATCGCCTGCACGGTTTGCGGGCGCATCAGCGAGGGCGTACCGCCGCCAAAGAAGATTGAGCGAACCGTTCTTCCCGGCGTCAGGGCGGCGCGGTGACGGATTTCAGCGCGGAACGCGGCGATATAGCGATCCTCGTCGATCGCCGTGCTGCGGACATGACTGTTGAAGTCGCAATACGGGCACTTCGCCAGGCAGAAAGGCCAGTGCACGTAGACCGCGAAACCCGGATCGCGCGCCATCTCGGCAGGCCCGGTTGATTCGTGTTTCGCAACGGAATCGGTGTCAGTGGTCATGCCGCGCTTATGCCAGTTTGACGGCCCGGGCGCCAGAAAGTTTGCGGATTCGGATTAATTGCGCGGCGGCGCGGCTTGTCGACCAGATAGAAATAGCTGATCTTGCGCCGCGCGGCCGGCCACGACGCCGTTTGCCGCAGGGAGAGCCTCAACGTGACGATCAATGCGGATCTTGGCCTGCCGTGGCGCGAAAACGCTGGCCACCGTCGCTGGCTGCAGGGCCAGGCCGACAGCCTATTCAGATTTTTCGAGACTGAATCGTTCAATCCGGCAGGCGGCTTTAACGCGCTTGATGGCGCCGGACGCGCTATCTACGGCCCGGTGGTTCGGGCCCTCCACGTTACCACCCGCATGGTTCATTGCTTCGCCATCGGCCATTTGCTCGGTCGACCCGGTGCTGCGGATTTTGTCGATCACGGCGTCGACGCCTTGCTCAATCGCCATCGCGATTCGGTCCATGGCGGCTATTACTGGTCGTTCGACGACGACGGCCCGCGCGAGCGTGAAAAGCTAGCCTACGGACACGCTTTTGTTCTGCTTGCCGCATCAAGCGCGAAAATGGTCGGACATCCCCTCGCGGAACGCTTGTTGTCAGACATCAGCGACATTCTGGACAAGCGATTCTGGGAAGAGCAACACGGCGCCAGTGCCGAGGAATTCGCCGCGGACTGGTCGCTGATTTCCTCCTATCGCGGTCAGAATTCCAACATGCATTTGACCGAGGCGCTGATGGCGGCGTTCGAGGCGACGGGCGAGCGGATCTATCTTACCCGCGCCGAAAGCATCGCCGACCTCATCCTGCGCCGTCTGGCCGCTGTCGAGGGGTGGCGGGTCCCCGAGCATTTTCATACGGACTGGACAATCGACCGGGAATACAAGGGTTCCGATATGTTTCGCCCGTACGGGACGACGCCTGGGCATTGGCTGGAATGGGCGCGTCTGGCGTTGCAATTGTGGGCTTTGGGCGGCCGCAAGCTCGATTGGTTGCCCGTCGCGGCCAAGGGGCTCTTCGCCCAGTCTGTCGGTTCAGGCTGGGACGCAGCGCGCGGCGGGTTTTATTACACAGTGGATTGGAATGGCGCGCCGCGCATCCGCGACCGCTTATGGTGGCCGTGCTGCGAGGGAATCGGCGCGGCTACTTTCCTGCACGCGCTGGAAAGACAATCGACCTACGAGGACTGGTATCGCCGGATCTGGAATTTCAGCGCGCGCCATTTGATTGACCATCGCGAAGGCGGGTGGCACCCGCAACTTGACGATTCGCTTAATCCGATCGCAGGCTATTTCAGAGGCAAGCCCGATCTGTATCACGCACTCCAGGCGTGCCTTATTCCGCTCTGTTCAACGGACGGAAGCCTGACCCGAAGTATCGCCGCGGCGCGCCAAGCAACGTGAATGCTTTGCCTAAGAGCCGATCCAAGAACTTGTTGATTCGGATGAATCGGTTGTGATTCACTGTCGGGTGCGTGATTCTCATGGAGCACCCGAGCATGTGGAAGCT
>JAYUFK010000155.1:0-14426 GCA_043739325.1 Methylocapsa sp.
ATCAATCAACTGCTCCTTGCTGAGCTCCTGCAAATCAGTGCGATTCATGCCACCATGGATTCAGAGATTGACCCGCGTGGCAAGGGGGTGGGTAGTTACGCCAGCTCGTGGCGTTGCTTTCGGGCGTATTGCACCAATAGAACAGGTTACTGCAGGTCGATCGGCTGATACTTGCCGGTAGCGTCGATTTGGGTTCCCCAAACCTTGTGCGAACCCTGATGTTCGGCACGGCCAAAGTTGACCATTGTTCCAAGACCAATATCGAGGTTGCGGATGCCCTCAAAGGCGTCGACGAGCTTTTCGACATCAGCCTGCGGTCCGCTGCGCTTCAATGCCTCCAACAGGATTTTCCCATCGACATAGCCTTCGAACGAAACATAGTCCGCGCTCTCCGACGGGAAATACTTGGCGAGGGCAGCGCGGTACTCGAGCGCCAGCGAGGAATAGCCATCGACGGCGGGCACCACTTGCGTGACGATGACGCCGTTGGCATAGCGCGGACCGAGCAGCATCAATTCCGAAGACAAGGCCGTGCTGCCGACAAACGAGACGTTTGTATAGATTAGATCGGGATATTGGTCGCGGGTCTTTTCAATGAATTTCGCGGCGGCGCGATAGGTCGCCACCATGACCACCGCCTTGATCGAGGCGCGCTTTTTGCGCAGACCTTCAACCGCCGCCGCGACATCCACGGTGTTGCGGGTGTAACTGAGCCACGGCGGCGGGTCGAGCGCGACCGAGCTCAGCGCGCGAAAGGCCTTTTCGACGCCGGCATAGCCAGCGTCGCCAAACGAATCCTGCTGCGCGAACACCGCGATCTGATCGAGGCGCAGGCGCCGCACCTTGACGAGATAGCGCACAACCGCGTCGGTCTCCTCGACATAGCTGGCGCGGTAGTTGAGCACATACCGATCCGGCGGGTCGTTTCTGAGCAGGCCGGCCCCGGTGAAGGCGCCGTAGAACAGGATGTGGTTCTCCAGAACATACGGCAGAACCGCCGCGGATGTTGGCGTACCGACATCGCCGACCAATCCCACGAACTGGCTCTTGTCATGCAACTGCTTGAGCGCGTCGAGCGAGCGTTGCGGGTCATAGCCGTCGTCGGCCGCGAACAGGCGAAGCGTCCGGCCATTGACGCCGCCCGCATCGTTGGCGGCGATGAAGGCGGCTTCGACGCCGACTTTCATCTGGCTGCCCAGTTCCTTGGCCGGGCCGGAAAAGGGCGCGACCATGCCGAAGCGAATCTCCTTGTCGCTCGGCGCCGCTCCGCTCGCCGCCGGCTGCGAAAACGGCTGGACCTCGCCAAAAGTTCCCGGCGCCTGGCCGCCCGCGGCGTATTGTGTCGCCAGCCGGTCCAGATCGATGGCCAGCGCTTTGTCCTCGGATTCGCCGGCGAAAGCGGCTTGCGCCCCGCAAACGAAAAGCGCCATCGCGACCGCGCAGACTAACCCTGCGGCTGACCGTGCAGAAAAGCATCTAACGAAATTGCAATGTTGTTTTCGACCGTCCATAACACACTGTTCGCACCGCAACACAGCAAGCTTCCGCACGCAACTCATTTAAGCACCGCTTGGCGAGACGAACTGAGCAAAGTAAGGATCGCCAACACTATGCGTAAAATTCGACGGATCGGTCAATGTCAATTAGCGAATATATTTCATAATTCAGAGGAATAGCCAAGTAAGGGGCCAGAAAACGCGAAAAACAGAGCGCTTTTATCCGTGTCCGAGCCGCCAAGGCTCCGGAGGCGGTGCGCGACAATAAAACGCGGAGCGCAATTTAATCTAACGGCCGTGAAACATTGTCCGCTGCAATTCGTAAACATCGTTGATAGCCATCATCCTGAGGGAGCCAACCATGCTGACCCGTCGCACCATCCTCTTCGCCAGCGTCGCTTCGTTCGCCGCCATCGCCCCGGCCCAGGCTTTCACGTTCCAGCCGTATAACGCCGACGCGGTGAACGCCGCGATCAAGTCCGGCAAGCCGGTGATCGTCCACGTTTACGCGTCCTGGTGCCTGCAATGTCATGCTCAGCGCTCGATCCTGACGGGGCTTGAAGCCGACAAGAAATATGATGGCGTTAGCTTCTTCCGCGTCGATTATGACGGCCAGAAGGATGTTGTCGCCGCCCTCGCCTGCCCGCGCTCGACGCTGATTGCCTACAGAGGCGGCAAGGAAGTCGCGCGCATGTCGTGGGGCGTCATGCAGGACGATGTCGTCAAGGTGCTGCAGGCGGCGCTTTGATCGCGCCGCTGACGCTGCTGCTGGCGTTTCTCGCTGGCGTGTTGACGATCCTCAGCCCCTGCGTCCTGCCGCTCGCGCCGGTGGTCATCGCTGGCGGGCGGGCGCAGGATCCGCGCGGACCGCTCGCGCTCGCGGCGGGGCTTGCCCTGACCTTCGGCCTGGTTGGCGGCTCGCTCGCGTCGCTCGGCATCGAATTTGGCGAGGCCGGGCATGTCCGCGCCGCCTCAGCCGCGATCATGGTGCTTGTCGGCCTTGCGATGCTCGTCCCGTCGCTTGGCAATCGGGCCGAGCAATGGCTCGCGCCAGTTTCCGGGTTAGCCGATGGTCTGGCGACGCGCTTGCCGAACGCAGGCCTCTGGGGACAGGCAGGCGCCGGCGTCGTTCTCGCGCTGGCCTGGGCCCCTTGCGTCGGACCGACGCTGGGGGCGGCTTTCGCGTTGGCGGCGAGCGGCGGGTCGCTGGCGGCTTCGATGCTGGTGATGACGGTGTTCGCGCTTGGCGCGGCGGGCTCGCTGCTCGTGGCTGGCTATGGCCTCGGCCGACTCGCAGCCAGCGGACGCAAGTTCGCGGGACGAAGCGGGCAGATTGGCCGGAGCGCGCTGGGCTTTGCCTTTGCGCTTGTTGGCGCGACGATCCTGACCGGCCTCGATCAGAAGCTCGAGGCGGCGTTCATCAATACGATGCCCGACTGGCTTGTGACTTTCGCCACGCGGCTGTGAGGGCGGGGGATTCGCGCGATGGCGATCGACGACCAACAAGCGCCGGCGCTGGCCGTCGTCATTGGCGCGAGCGGCGGCATCGGCGCGGCGCTGGTTGAAGCGTTGCAAGATGCTGGCGGCTTTGCGCAAGTGCTTCGCCTGAGCCGGTTGAGCGAGCCGGCGCTCGATCTGCATTCCGAGGCAAGCATCGAGGGCGCGGCCGCATTTGCCGCGGCGCATGGCGAAGTGCGGCTTGTCATCAACGCCGCGGGGTTCTTGCACGACGCGCGCTTCGCGCCCGAGCGCAGCACGCGCGAAATCGATCCGCAGCACATGCATGAATCCTTCGCCATCAATGCGATCGGCCCCGCGTTGCTGATGAAACACTTCTTGCCGTTGCTGCCGCGCCATGGTCGCGCGGTGTTCGCAAGTCTGTCCGCGAGGGTTGGCAGCATCGGCGACAATCGCCTTGGCGGCTGGCACAGCTACCGCGCGTCGAAAGCCGCGCTCAACCAGCTTGTGCGTACGGCGGCGATCGAGTTGAAGCGCACGCGCCCCAAAGCGATCTGCGTGGCGCTGCATCCTGGCACGGTGGCAACCAGGCTCTCGCAGCCGTTTGCCAAGCCAGGCCTGAACGTGCGCAAGCCGGAGGAAGCCGCCAGCGATTTGCTCGCGGTGATCGATCGCCTGACCCCCGAGCAGTCGGGCGGATTTTTCGACTATGCCGGCGCCGAACTGCCCTGGTGAAGCCGCGCGGCGCTATCGCCCCAGTTGACTTCCCGCGCCTCATGCCGCTCCGCCAGCGCCCGCACCTCCGCGAAACCGCCGAAGCTTGCGCGATTGACCATCAGATGGCGCCCGAGCAGCAGCGCCCGCGCCTCGCCCTCCGCGCGGACATCCTTGTCGGCGATCGTTTCGAACTCGGCGATATGGGCGAGGCCGAGAATGCGGCGATGCATCTCGATACCGCAAAATCCGAGCGTATCGACAAGGATGGCGCGCAGGCGATGGCTGAGCGCTTGTACGGCGGCAAGCGCGTGGCCCTGATCCTCATACAGCGCTTGGGGATACAACGTGCCGCGCCGCTCGTCGCGCCATAGAAGCGAAAACTCGGCGGCGAAGACGTTCCAGATCTCCTCCGCCACATCGAGAATCCATCGCCGGTAGTCGTTGCGCTCGCCGGGCGCTGGCTCGTGGCCGCGCTGCGCGAAGAACGCCATCAGGAAGTTGGCGATCAGCATGCCGACATCGAAACCGATGGGACCGTAGACGGCGAATTCCGGATCGATGATCTTGATATCCGCGCCATGCGCCATCACCGAGCCGGTGTGCAGATCGCCATGCAGCAGCGCTTCCGTCCGCGCCGAGAACGCCCATTTGAGATGCTGCGCCTCGACCTTGAGATCGACGTCGGCGCGCAGCCGGGCGACAAGCGCGTCGAGTTGCGGCGAAGTATGCCGATTGAGCGGAGCGGCGAAATACGGATCGGTGAAGACGAGATTCTCGGTGATCGCGCTCAGCTCGATATTGTCGGCGAACAGCGCGATGTCACGCTTGCGCGCCGGCTCGTCCATCGCCAGCGCCGAGCCGCGAAACAGGCTCCGCGCCGCGAACTCGCCAAGCCGCCGGCCGAGGCCGGGATGGCGCACGCCCGCCATCAGGCTGCGGCGCAGAATGACATGCGGCTTGAGATATTCCATCACGATCAACGCCTGCTCGCGATCGAAATGATAGATTTCTGGCGGCGCTCCGGGATCGCGCGCTTCGTGGCGCATCAGCGCCTCGTACTCAAAATAAGCGCGCTTCAACGGCAGCGGCCAGCTCTCGCCGACAAGCCGCACATAGGGCAGCGCCTGCTTGACGACAACGCCGCCGTTTGGACTCTCCACGATGAAGACGAGGTTAAGGTTGCCGTCGCCGACTTCGCGCGCGCGCCACGCGCTTGTATCCGCGCCAAGACGCTCCACCAGCGCGGGAATGGCGCCAAGCCGCGCACCCATCGTCTCGACGCTGAGCGGCGCGTAAACTGGCGAAGCTTCTCTCACGGCGCTACCCGCCTGCGGCGCGCGCGGTGCGCAGGCGCTCGGCGTAGATATTGATGATGAGCGCGATCAGCAGGATGAGGCCGCGGATGAGAATTTTCAAAAAACTGTCGATCTTGACGTAGTCGAGGCCGTTGTTGAGAACGCCGAGCACGAACAGGCCGACGATCGTGTTGCCGATGCCGCCGCGCCCGCCAAACAGGCTGGTGCCGCCGACGACAACGGCGGCGATGGCGTCGAGCAGGAACGTGTCGAACTCGTTCTGCTGCGCGCTGCCGAAATAGGCGACGCCGAGCATGCCCGCGACGCCCGAGCAAACCGCCGAAATGGTCATCACCGCCCCGATGATGAGGCGCACATTGACGCCGGAATATTCCGCCGCCTCGCGGTTTCCGCCGACCATATAAACGTAGCGCCCGAACCTTGTGTAGGTCAGGACGAGATGCGCGACGAGCAGGAAAATCGCGGCGACGATGACGATCCACGGCACGCCGCCAATCGACTTGGAGCCCAGAGTCAGGATCAGCGAGGGCACGGAATAGGCGATCTGGCCACGCACCAGCACCGCCGAAATGCCCGCGCCGATCTGCATCATCGCCAGCGTCATGATGAACGAGGGAATGCCGATGCGCGTCACGCCAAACGCTGTAACGAGGCCGAGGCCGAAGCACGCCAGCAGAGCAAGAATGATCGCGACGCCGCCCGCCATTGGCAGGTTGGCGATGTTGACGTAGTCGGGCTGCAGCGTGAAGAACGTCAGCACGATCGCCGTGGCGTTGGCCACCGCGGCGACACTGAGGTCGATCTCGGCGGTGAGAATGACAAACGTCAGGCCGACCGCGATGATGCCGGTCACCGAGACCTGCTGCATGATGTTCTGCAAGTTGGCGAGCGTCGCGAACGCCGGACTGGCGATGCTGAAGAAGCCGACAAGGACAATCAAGGTTATGAACGGCGCGATATTGCGCAACTGATCGCGCAGGAAATCTCCAAGACGAAACGCGGGTCGCGGACTGTCGGTTGTTGCGGGCGGCGAATTCATTTTTTCCTCTTACGCGGCGTCCAGCAGCCGGTCCTTGCTGATTGTCTCGCTCGCGAATTCTACCGCGAATTCACCCTTGCGCATTACCAACACGCGATCGGCGAGCGACAGCACGGTCTCGGGCTCCGTCGAAAGCACAATGATTGCGATGCCGGTATCGCGCAAGGCGCGCACGATTCTAACGACGTCCTCCTTGGCGCCGACATCCATGCCGCGCGTCGGCTCGACCAGCACGAGCAAGCGCGGCGATCCGGTTAGCCATTTTGCCAGCGCGACTTTCTGTTGATTGCCGCCCGACAAGGCGCCGAGACGCGCCTCGACATTGGCCGGGCGAATATCGAAGCGCTTGACCTGCTCCGCGGCGGCGGCGCGCTCAAGCGCCGGCTTGAGCAGCCAGCGCGATAGTTTCTCAAGAAAGGTGATCGAGATATTCTTGTACACCGGCTCGTCGGCGAACAGCATCGCGCGGCGGCTCTCGCCAACGAACGCGACGCCGGCGCTCTTGCCCGCCGTCGTATTGGCGAGCGAGGATGCGCCGCCGTCGATGATGAGCGCGCCAGCTTCCGGGCGCATCTTGCCGAACAGCGTTCGCGCCAGTTCGATCTGCCCGCAGCCCATATGACCGTAGATGCCAAGAACCTCGCCGCCGCGCGCGACAAAGTTGAGATCGTTGTAGGAGCGCGCCAGCGTCAGGCCGCGCGCTTCGAGCACCACAGGCGCGGCGGGACGGCTGTCGAGCTTGATCTGGCCAAGATAGCTCTCTTCCAGCTCTTCGCGCCCGGCGCCGATCATCCGCTCGATGATCCAGCCCTTGTCTATCCCCGGCCCGACCATCGCGTTGGCCGCCCTGGCGCCGTTGCGAAAGACGGTAACCTCGTCGGAGATCGCCAGGATGTCGTCGAGGAAATGCGAAATGAAAATCAGGCTGCGCCCGCTGTCGCGCAGCTTCTTCAGCACGCCAAATAACTGCGCCACCTCAGGCGGCGAAAGCGCCGACGTCGGCTCGTCCAGAATGATTGTCCGCGCGCCGGAAAACAGCACGCGCGACAATTCAACAAGCTGCTGCACGCCGATAGGAAAGTCGCCGAGCCTCGCGCGTGGATCGATGTCGAGCCCGAGATTGTGCAATTGCGCCGCCGCCTCGCGCGCCATGCGCCGCCAAGCGACGACGCCAATTGCGTTCACCGGCTGCGCGCCAAGAAAGACGTTTTCAGCAACACTGAGATCGGGCGCGACGCTGAGTTCCTGATGCACCATGCCAATGCCCGCCCTGAACGCGTCGCGGGTCGAGCGGAAATGCACAGGAGCGCCATCGAGTTTCATCGCGCCGGCATCGGCGCCATGCACGCCGGCGATGATCTTCATCAACGTGCTCTTGCCCGCGCCGTTCTCGCCGGCAAGGCCGTGGATCGAGCCGGCGTGCAGCAAAAAGTCGACGCCTCGAAGCGCCTGGACGCCGCCAAACGCTTTCGAGACGCCGGTCAGTTCGAGCCGCGCCAGCGCCATCACGCCGCCCCCGCGCGTAAAATCCTCTCCGCCTCGATCGAAGCGGAGAGGATCGATTGCCGTCTGCGTTGAGGCGCCTTCTTCATGCGCAAAATATTCCCTTCGCCTGAAGACGCGTCAGATTAGGAATTGCTCCTCCATCCACGCCATCCCTTCAGCGTTGGCCTTGGTGACGACCGGCCCGTCGGTAACGATGCTCTTGGGAATATTCGTCCCGGTCTTGTCGCCGTTCATCACCGCGCCAACGCCGGCGATGATCGCGCCGCCATGAATACGGCATGACGGATTGCGCACGGTCGCGAACATCGTGCCTTCCTGCACCGCCTTGATCGCCGGCGGCATTGCGTCGACGCCGCCGATCTTGATTTCGGTGCGCCCCTTCGCCTGCATCACTTTCGAGGCCGCCAGCGCCATGTCGTCGTTATGGAAGAACGCCGCGTCGATCTTGGGATACTTGGTCAGCAGCGTCTCCCAGATGCGCGCCACCTTGGTCACGTCCCAGTCGGCCGGCTGTTCGTCGAGCACGGTGATCTTGGGGAATTTCGAGATGACGGAATGGAAGCCCTTGGCGCGCCCCTGCGCGCCGGTATGGCCGAGCGCGCCTTGCGTCATCACGATGTTGCCTTCGCCGTTGATCGCGTTGACGAGCGCCTGCGTCACCGAAGCGCCCATGAACTCATTGTCGGGGGCGAGGAAGGTGTGGACATTGATCGTGTCGAGCGGCGCGATCAGCGTGTCCATGTCGATGACGGGAATGCCCGCTTCGATCATCTTGTTGACCGGCGCGGTCAGCGTGCCGATGCCGAAGGCCTGAATGGCGACGAAATCCCATTTCTGCGAGGCCATGTTGTCGATCGCCGAGCGCTGTTTGACCGCATCGAGCTGGCCGTCGAACCAGGTCACTTCGACGTTGAACAGCGAGCCCCAATATTCCGCCGCTTGCTTGCCCTGCGCGCACCATGTCGCCTGCAAGCCGGCATTGGAGAACGCCGCCTTGAGCGGCTTCGAAGCCTTGCCGGCTTCCTTCGCCATCGCGGCTGCCATCATTGGGCCGAATCCGCCGCCCCCTAACAGCGCCGCCGCGGCCCCTCCGCCCATCGCCATTTTGCGAAAAAGTTCACGCCGGGACTGCAAATCGAGTCTTGAAGTCTTCGACATTCATTCCTCCCAGATTACATTTTTGGACGGCCTTCAGACCGTGCGCGCCAAGTATGTCACGCTTAATTATCGTTCTTCAAGCTAAATGTCAGATAATTGCCCGGCGCGTCGGCGCAGCTCCGATCGCGTTACGGCTTCGAAGCGCCCGGAGCCAGTTCATTCATCGCCGCCAATGTCGCCAGCGCTCGTTTTCGCGCGGCGTCATGATCGACGATCGGCCTCGGATAGCTGTGTCCGAGCCGCACTCCGGCGCCCGCAAGTTCGGCCTCGGAGGCCGCCCATGGGCGATGCACGAGAGCCGCCGGCAGGTTCAGGAGTTCCGGCGCCCAGCGTTTGACATAGGCGCCGTCGGGATCGAATTTCTCGCCCTGCAGAACCGGATTGAAAATGCGGTAATATGGGGCAGCGTCCGCGCCCGATCCCGCGACCCACTGCCAGCTTGCCGCGTTGCTCGCCGGGTCGGCATCGACAAGCGTATCCCAAAACCATTCCTCGCCGTTGCGCCAATCAATCAGCAGATGCTTGATCAGGAACGAGGCGACGACCATGCGCACGCGGTTGTGCATATAGCCGGTGGCCCAAAGCTCACGCATTCCGGCGTCGACGAGCGGATAGCCCGTGCGTCCGCGCCGCCAGGCTTCGAGCGCGCTTGCGTCATCGCGCCAGGCAAACGCGTCGAAGCGCGGCTGGAAATTGCGCGTCGCCAGATCGGGGAAATGAAACAGCAAATGGTAGCTGAATTCGCGCCAGCCGAGTTCGGCGAGAAACTTGTCGAAGTCCGCGGGGCTCGCCTTGCCGCCTGCGTGGCGCGCCGCTTCAACCGCGTGCCATATCTGGCGTGGTGAGATCACGCCGAAACGTAAGTAAGGCGAGAGGCGCGAAGTCAGCAGCTTGTCCGGCCGATCGCGCCCGCTCGCATAGCCGTTCAAGCCGGCATCGAGAAAATCGGCGAGCCGCGCTTGGGCAGCCTTCTCGCCTGCGGGCCATGCTTGGCGCAGGCCGCCGGCCCAATCGGGTTTTTGCGGCTCCAGCGCAAGATCGGCGAGAGAGGTGGTTCTCGGCGGAATATTCGGCGAGAGCGCGAAAGTTCTCAAATGCTTTGGCGCCGGCGCTGGTGGCGCAACTTCCGGCGTGCGCAGACAGGCGCGCCAATAGGCCGAGAAGACGCGAAACGGTTCGCCGGCTTGATTTTTGATCGTCCACGGTTCGCGCAACAGCGCCGCGTTGTCGCTCTCGGCGAGAACTCCGCGCGCGCTCAGCGCCATTTTGACGCCAGCATCGACGGCGCGCTCGGCGCCGCCATAACGGCGATTCCAATAGACCGCGCTCGCCCCGCATTGGCGCGAAAGCCAATCGATCGCCTCGGCCGCGGCGCCGCGCAGATAGAGCAGTTGTCCGCCGCGTTGTTGCAGCACTGCAGCGAGCGCGGCGAGCGACTGATGCAGCATCCAGCGCGCCGCGCCGCCAAGCGGGCGGATGCCCTCGCTTTGATCGTCGAGGATGTAGACGAAGACCAACGGGCGTCTCGAAGCGACGCCGCGATTAAGCGCGGGATTGTCGGAGAGCCGGAGGTCGTCGCGAAACCAGACGATTGCGGGACTTTCGGAATGCGCGACTTGCTCTTCCGAGGCGCCCGGCGCGGAGTCAGCCATTCAACCGCCAGATCGAAAAATTGAGAAGGCTCGCGAATCCGACCCAGGCCGCCAATGGCGCGAGACACAGCGCGGCGATCCCGTCGATTTGCGCGAACAGTGCGATCGTCGCCAGGATCAGCAGCCATTGCGGCACGATATCAACGAGGCCGGCTAACGGGTTCCTCCAGGCGAAAAACAGCCATGACCACGCGGCGTTGAGCGCCAGTTGAAGAAAGAACAGCTTGAGCGCGAGGGAGCGCAGCGGCGCATCGTCAGGCGCTCGCAGAATGCGCCAGACCGCGATCGCCATCAGCAGATACAGCAAGGTCCAGGCCGGACCGAACAGCCAGTTGGGCGGGTTGAAAGAAGGCTTCTTCAAGCTCTCGTACCAAGGCTTGAGATTGGGAAATGTCGCAAGCTGGCCGGCGATCACGGCGGCTGCAATGGGAAGAATCGTCGCCAGGACCAGGAAAATCATTTGAGAAATCATAGGCGGATGCGCACCTTCGAAACCAGATTTTATTCGGGCGCGGAGCCCAACGTGCAAGACTATCTGGCGCAAGACTAGCTGGTGAACGTCCTCGCGTCATCTTCGCTGAGTGAATCTTTGCCGAATGCGGTTCTCGGAGCGGCGGGCAAGGCTCGCCGCCTATTCCCTTCAGCATGCAATCAGCTTACGCTTCGAGGCAAATAAGCCAATCGCCGATCAGGGAGATGAGCCTTGGACCAAAGCCGGAGCGTCAACGTTCAGGGCTTTCTTAACGACAATCCGTTTTCGTCGTTCCAGTGGATGATTTTCGCGCTGTGTTTTCTCGTCGTGCTCGCCGACGGGTTCGATACGGCGGCCATCGGCTTCATCGCGCCGTCCTTGCTGAAGGAATGGGGATTGACGCGGCCGGATCTTGGTCCCGTATTGACAGCGGCCCTTTGGGGCCTTGCGACGGGCGCGCTCCTCTCAGGTCCGCTGGCGGATGTCATAGGGCGTAAGCGCCTGCTGGCCGGAGCCGTCCTGGTGTTTGGCGCTTTCTGCCTCGCCTCGTCGTTTTCCCAGAGCTTGAGCCAGCTTGTGGCCTTGCGCTTTCTCACCGGTCTCGGCCTTGGCGCCGCGATGCCGAACGCCATCACGATTATGAGCGAATTCTGCCCGGACAGTAAGCGCGCGACGCTGACCAACGCGATGTTCTGCGGGTTTCCGCTTGGCGCGGCGCTGGGCGGTTTTCTCGCCGCGTGGATGATACCAAATTTTGGCTGGCGCAGCGTGCTCGAACTGGGCGGCATTGCCCCGCTTGTCCTCGCCGTGTTCCTGTTCGCGGCAATGCCCGAATCTGTCCGCTACCTCGTCGCCAGGGCGCAGCCGGCCGAGCGCATCCGAGCGCTGCTTGGCCGCATCGCGCCCGTCGCCGACGACGCGCAATCCTTTGTCATGAGCGAGGCGGCGCCAACTGGCGGCGGCGCGAGCGGCCCCGCAATCGTGCTCTCCAGTTCGTATGTCGTCGGCTCGCTCATGCTCTGGCTGACCTATTTCATGGGTCTGGTGATTTTTTACGCGCTGATCAACTGGATGCCGCTATTGTTCAAGGACGCCGGCCTCGATCCGCGGACCGCGACGCTGATCTCGGCTTTGTTCCCGCTCGGCGGCTGCGGGGCGATCCTGTCGGGCTGGCTGATGGACCGCTTCAACGCCAATCGCATCATCGCTTTCTGCTACGCGCTGACGGCGGTGTTTGTCTTCGCCATCGGCCAGGCAAGCGGCAGCATTGGATTGTTGATGCTTTTCGTATTCGTCGGCGGCGCGCTGATGAACACGGCGCAATCCTCGATGGGCGCGTTGGCGGCGGCGTTCTACCCGACGCAGGGACGCGCCACCGGCGTTGCCTGGATGCTCGGCGTCGGTCGCTTTGGCGGCATCGCCGGCCCGGCGCTGGTGGCGTATCTATCGCGCGAGAATCTGGGCTTCGCCACGATTTTCACCTATGTCGCGATACCCGGCCTGATCGCCGCAGCCGCCTTGCTGGTCAAGCAATTCGTTCATCCCGAAAACAAGGCGGCGGCCGCGGGCGGCGCGCTCGCGCACTAACGCGCTTAGAGGACAAGCCAATGCACAAATGCGTCGCCCAACCGTGAACCAGACGCTTCCGATTACCCGCCACCCGTCGGTCTGCCCGCACGATTGCCCGTCAGCCTGCGCGCTCGATGTCGAGGTCATCGGCGGCGCGCGCATCGGGCGGGTGCGCGGCGCGGCGGATCAGGATTACACCGCCGGCGTGATCTGCGCCAAAGTCGCGCGCTATGCAGAGCGCATCCACCACAAGGACCGGCTGACGCAACCGCTGCGCCGCACGGGCCCGAAGGGCTCGGGACAATTCGCGCCGATATCCTGGGACGACGCGCTCGACATCGTCGCCGAGAATTTTTTGCGTTGCGAGCGCGAATATGGCGCGCAAAGCGTCTGGCCGTATTACTACGCGGGAACGATGGGCCTGGTGATGCGCGACGGCATCGAGCGGCTCACCAGCGTCAAGCGCTATTCCGGCTTCTACTCGACGATCTGCGTCAATCTCTCCTGGCCCGGCTGGCTGGTTGGCGCGGGCAAGCTGATGGGGTCCGATCCGCGCGAGATGGCGAAATCCGACTGCGTGGTGATCTGGGGCACGAACGCCGTATCGACCCAGGTCAACGTGATGACCCATGCGATGCGGGCGCGAAAAGAACGCGGCGCCAGAATCGTCGTCATCGACATCTATCAGAACGACACGATGAAGCAGGCCGATCTCGCTTTGTGTCTACGCCCCGGCACGGATGGCGCACTCGCCTGCGCTGTGATGCATGTGCTGTTTCGCGATGGCCTCGCCGATCGCGACTATCTCCAGCGCTACACCGACGAACCCGCAGCGCTTGAAGCGCATCTGCAAAGCCGCGATCCGGCCTGGGCGAGCGCCATCACCGGCCTGAGCGTCGCGGAAATCGAGGGCTTCGCGGCGCTTGTGGGCGCCAACAAGCGCACGTTCTTCCGGCTCGGCTACGGCTTCTCGCGCCAGCGCAACGGCGCAGCCAACATGCATGCGGCGCTTTGCATCCCGGCGGTCAGCGGCGCCTGGGCGCATGAAGGCGGCGGCGCCTTCCACAGCAATTCCGGCATGTACGGCTGGGACAAGTCGCTGATCGAGGGCCTCGACGTCCGCGACGCCTCGGTGCGCAAGCTCGATCAATCGCGCATCGGCGCCGTGCTATGCGGCGAGGAAGAGGCGTTGCGCGGCGGCGCTCCGGTCAAGGCGCTGCTCGTGCAGAACACCAACCCAGCCAATGTCGCGCCGGCGCAAACAAAAGTGCGGCGCGGGCTGGCGCGGGACGATCTCTTCACCGTCGTGCACGAGCAATTCATGACGGAGACGGCGCGCTTTGCCGACATCGTGCTGCCCGCAACGACGTTTCTCGAACACGGCGATCTGTATCAGGGTGGCGGCCATCAATACATCATGTTCGGCCCCAAGGCGGTCGAGCCGCCAGCCGAATGCCACTCCAATCACGATCTGATCTGCGCGCTCGCCAGGCGCCTCGGCGCGACGCATCGCGGTTTTGACATGAGCCCGCGCGAAATCATCGACTGGACCTTGCAGGCGTCGAAGCATGGAACACTGGCGGAGTTGGAGGCGAAGAAGTGGCTCGACGTGCAGCCGCCGTTCGAGGAGGCGCATTTCATCAACGGCTTCCGCCACAACGATAAGAAATTCCATTTCCGCGCCGACTGGGCGAAGACGCCGTTCAACAACATCGGCCTGATGGGGCCGTGGCGGACGATGCCGACGCTGCCCGATCATTGGGCGGTGAACGAGCAAGCGGACGAGGAGTTTCCGTTCAAACTCGCGACCTCGCCCGCCCGCAGCTTTCTCAATTCCAGTTTCACCGAGACGCCCGGATCGCTGGCGCGCGAGGGCCGCCCGCATGTGATGATGCACCCGCTCGACGCAGCGGCGCTTGATGTAGCCGACGACGGCATCGTGCGGCTGTAATTACCCACCCCTATTTTTGAGCGGCGATTTGCGCCGGTTTCAGGCCAGGACGCCGACGATGACGTCGAAGGGGTTCGCGCCCTTGAGCCGTG
>JAYUFK010000156.1:0-14407 GCA_043739325.1 Methylocapsa sp.
GCATCGAGCGGCAGCCGATCGACGAGGCCGAGGCGGGCGACATCGTCGCGATCGCCGGGCTCGAGAAGTTCAACGTCGCCGACACGCTTTGCGCGCTCGACGTGACCGAGCCCTTGCAAGCCCAGCCCATCGACCCGCCGACGCTTTCCATGACCTTCATGGTCAACGATTCTCCGCTGGCCGGCACCGAGGGCGACAAGGTGACCAGCCGCGTCATCCGCGACCGCCTGCTGCGGGAGGCCGAGGGCAATGTCGCGCTCAAGGTCGAGCCCGCCCCCAACTCCGACGCCTACGTGGTCTCCGGCCGCGGCGAATTGCAGCTCGGCATTCTCATCGAGACCATGCGCCGCGAAGGCTTCGAGCTGGGCATTTCGCGTCCGCGCGTGGTGTTCAAGAAAAGCGACGACGGCGAGATTCTCGAGCCCGTCGAGGAAGTCATCATCGACGTGGACGAGGAACATTCCGGAATCGTCGTGCAGAAAATGGCCGAGCGCAAGGCCGAGATGATCGAGATGAAACCGTCCGGCGGCCACCGCCTGCGCCTCGTCTTCCACGCGCCGACGCGCGGCCTCATCGGCTATCTCGGCGAACTGCTCACCGACACGCGGGGCACTGCGATCATGAACCGCCTGTTCCATAACTGGGGCGCGTGGAAAGGCGAGATCGCCGGGCGGCGCAACGGCGTGCTGATTTCCAACGAAAAGGGCGAGGCCGTCGCCTATGCGATGTGGAATCTCGAGGATCGCGGCCCGATGATGATCGAGCCCGGCTGGAAAGTTTATCAGGGCATGATCGTCGGCCAGCACACGCGCGACAACGATCTCGAAGTGAACGTGCTGAAGGGCAAGAAGCTCACCAACATCCGCACCCACTCGAAGGACGAAGCCGTCCGCCTGACGCCTCCAATCCAGATGACGCTGGAAAAGGCGCTGGCCTACATTCAGGACGATGAACTCGTGGAGGTGACGCCCAAGTCGGTGCGGCTGAGGAAGACATTCCTCGATCCGAACGAGCGCAAGCGGGCGGAACGGGCGAAGAGCGCCGAGGTCGTCTGAATCGAAGCGCCGCGCCATTTTGACGCCGCGATTCGATGGTGAGACACTGTCGGGGTTAATTTTGGAGTCGTCGATGGTCGCCAGACCGCTTGTCGTGATTTTTGCCGTGCTGGCGCTTGGCATGAGCGCGCATGCCGCCGACCTACTGACTTTGCCGACGCTGGCGGTCGACCCGCAGGTTCCCCCACCGTGGTGGCATGGCCTGACGGTCGGCAGCGAAGTCAGTTTTTCCGCCGCCAAGGGCGTCAAGGGGATGGTCGGCGGCGCCGGCTTCGTCGGCTACAACCACTCCTTCGATAATAGCCTCGTGCTTGGCGTTCAGGCGAGCGCGGGCTACGCGCCTTTCGCGATCCAGAACGGCCGGTTCAAAGGGGCGGATTTCGTCGGAATGGACGCCAAGGTCGGCTATGAAATGGGCCGGCTTACGCCCTATCTCACAACTTCCGTCAAATTCGCCCGCACCAGCGTGTTCGACCACGGCTTTTCCGGCGGCGGCGATGCCATCAACGCATTCCTTAACGGCGGCGGCGACACGAAGACCTTTGGCTCGGTCGGCGCCGGATTTGACTATGCGGTCACCAACAACCTGCGCGTCGGCATGGGCGTCAGCGTCGGAAGCTTGCGCGGCACGTGGCCTTAACGCTTATTACCCTCCCCAGTTGCCCTGTCTCACGAGCCGCGATAGGTGAGCGCCAAGGCTCTCGCACCTGACAGGTCCCATGCCGTCCATTCATCGCCGTGCGTTGCTCGCCGCCATCATCACGACATCGGGCGCGCGCTGGATGAGCCCTGCGCTGGCCCAGCAGACCGCGGACGCGCCCAATGCGCCGCCAGCGTTCGGTTACAGCGATGTGGTCAAGCGCGCCCGCGACCTCGCGGCGGCGCCATTCGACGCGCAAACTCCGCCCCTGCCCGACAGCATCGCCGCGCTGGATTTCGACGCGTGGCGCGACATCCGCTTCAAGTCGGACCGCTTGTTGCTCGGCGCGCCGGGGGCGCCGTTCCGGCTCGAATTGTTTCATCTCGGCCATCTCTACAGACGGCCGGTGACGGTAAACGTCCTGCGCGACGGCGTCCCAGCGCCCGTGCCGTATGCCGCCAACCTCTTCGACTACGGTCACAACAAATTCGCCGGCGCGCTGCCAATCAATCTCGGTTTTGCCGGTTTTCGCCTGCACTACCCGCTGAACGCGCCGCACGTCATGGACGAGGCGATCGCTTTCCTTGGCGCGAGCTACTTCCGCTTTCTCGGGCGCGGTCAGCGCTATGGTCTTTCGGCCCGAGGCCTCGCTATCGGCGCCAGCCCTGGCGGCGGCGAGGAGTTTCCGTTCTTTCGCGAATTCTGGATCGAGACGCCTGCCCCCGATACGAACCGCGCAGTGGTTTACGCCGTGCTAGATGGCGAGTCGGTGACCGGCGCCTTTCGTTTCGAGATCTATCCCGACAAGGAAACGCGCATCGAAGTCACAACGACCTTGTTCGCGCGCCGTGCGATTCCGGCGCTAGAAATGGCGCCGCTATCGTCGATGTTCCTCTCGGGCAAGACCGACCACCGCTTCAACGACGATTTCCGCAATGAGCTGCACGATTCCGACGGCCTCTTGATGCAAAGCGGCGCTGGCGAATGGATCTGGCGACCGCTGAGCAATCCGTTGAAGCCGGAACTGTCGACGTTTCTCGACAAGGATGTGCGCGGCTTTGGCCTGCTGCAGCGCGACCGCAGTTTCGAACATTACCAGGACCTCGATCTCGCCTATGAATTGCGGCCGAGCTACTGGATCGAACCGCGCGAGGGCTGGGGCGACGGGCGCGTCGAACTCGTCGAACTTCCCACGAGCGACGAAACCAACGACAATATCGTCGTCTCCTGGGCCCCGAAGGAAATCGTCCAGGCGGGCGCCTCGCTGACCTATGGCTACCGCATCACGGCGTTGCTCAATGACTCTCGCCTAGCGCCCGGCGGGCGAGCGCTCAATACGTTCCGCACGCATCCGCGCGCCTACGGCGCAACCGAAGCATTGGCGCCGGGCGCGACGCGGTTTCTCGTGGATTTTTCCGGCGGCGAGCTTTCGTATTACCTCAGCGATCCCACGCTCATCGAAGTCGTCGCGACGACCTCGGCGGGGCGCATCAGCCGCTCGTTCCTCGCGCCCAATGCGCACGTCAGCGGATTTCGCGCCGGCATCGATGTGCAGATCGAACCCGGGCAGTCCTGCGATCTCAGAGTGTTTCTCAGATCGGCCAATCATGCGCTGACGGAGACGTGGACGTTTCCGTGGCGGGCGTGAGTGAACAGAGGGAACTTAGCGTTGGAAACTTTGCTGACGGTCCTTCCCGATGTCGATCTATTGTTGGGTCTGCCCAACGAAGATTTGGGCTGGGTATTGCTGAAACTAGCTCGAAATCACATTGGGAGCGGCGGGATGTTCATGCCCAGCGACGTGGCCACGGCGTATCGGAATGGCCGGATAGTGACGGCGAGTTCGCTTTATCCGGGCAATCGCACCGCTGAAATCGAAATTGCTTTGGCGGAAGCTTGGAATTTGCTGAAGGTAAATGGTCTAATCGTTACAGCTCAAGGCACTAATGGCACTCACGGATGGATGTTGTTCAGCCGACGCGGGGCATCAATCGCCGACGAGAAGGACTTCCAATTTTTTCGAGACGCGGCGCAATTTCCGAAATCGTTGCTACACCCGTCGATTGCCGACAAGGTTTGGTTGGCGCTCGCCCGCGGCGATCTATCCGATGCCGTCTTCACTGCGTTCCGAACTGTCGAGGAGTCCGTTCGAACCGCAGCAAATTTTGGTCCGACCGACGTTGGAACTGATCTCATGCGCAAAGCCTTCGATGTCGCAAGTGGACCACTCACTGACCGCAATCAGCCGAAAGCCGAGCGCGAGGCCCTCGCTCACCTTTTTGCCGGATCGATAGGTTCATACAAGAACCCGCATTCTCACAGGACTGTGACGATAACCGACTCTCGAGAGGCGCAAGAGATGGTGACGCTTGCCTCACATCTATTGCGCATAGTTGATGCACGGCGACCGAAATAGTTGGCGCGTCGCTGCTCTCCAAGACAAATAGAATCGCAAGCACAGATTGCCGCACAACCGGATTTAAATATCCAGCTACCCCCTTAACGCCGCGTCGATATCGCGCCACAAATCCTCGACATCCTCGACGCCGGTCGACAGCCGCAGCAAATCAGGCGGACAAGGCGAACCCGGGCCTTCAATGGAGGCGCGGTGCTCGATCAGGGATTCAACGCCGCCAAGCGAGGTGGCGCGCTTCCACAATTTCACCCGCGCGGCGCAGGCAATCGCGGCAGCTTCGCCAGCGCGCAGACGAATCGACAACATGCCGCCAAAGCCGCCCTGCATCTGGCGGCGCGCGAGCGCGTGGCCGGGATGATCGGGCAAGCCGGGGTAGAGCACGGCGCTGACCACGGCATGGTTGGACAGGCGTTGCGCCAGCTCAAAGGCGTTGGCCGCGCAGGCGCGCACGCGCAGATCGAGTGTGCGCATGCCGCGTATCAGCAGATAAGCTTCGAACGGCCCCAGAATCATCCCATGCGAGGCGCGGATTTCGCGCACCCGCGCCGCCTCCTCATTGCGCGCGAAGGCCAAGGCCCCGGCGATCACATCGGAATGGCCATTGAGATATTTTGTCGCGGAATGCATCACGACATCGGCGCCCAGCGCCACAGGCTGCGTGAAGACTGGCGTCGCGCAGGTTGAATCGACGGCGAGCCGCGCGCCGGCCGCATGTGCAATCGTTGCGGCGCCGGCGATATCGCTGAGGCTCCAGAGCGGATTGCTTGGAGTTTCCAGCCAGATCAGCTTCGTCTGGCCAGGCCGGAGTGCGGCGCCGATAGCGTCGAGATTTGTCGCATCGACGAGATCGACCGCGATCCCATGCGATGGCGCTTCCTTGCTGAGCCAGTTGCGCAGCGACCAGTACATCGCCGCCGGCGCGATCACATGCGCTCCGGCGCCCAGGCTCAGGAACAGCGCGATCGCCGCCGACATGCCGGAGCCAAACAGCAGGGCGCTTTGCGCGCCTTCCAGCGCGGCGATAACGGCCTCGCCCTCACGCACGGTTTCGTTGTCGGGGCGGCCATAGATGTTGCCGCTCGAATATTTATTGTCGGGATCGCGTATGAAGGTCGTCGTCAGATGCAGAGGCGGCACGAGCGCGCGCGTCGCTTCGTCGATGCGGCCCATCGCCTGCGCGGCGAGAGTCTTCGCCAACAATTTCTCCGAATCAGTCATGCGGCGCGCGTTTTCGCGCGGCGTGTGCGCCGCTCGCCGCCGGCTTCGTCAATCAGCAACCGCTTGAGCGGCGGCGCGCTGTTCACCAGCCGCAGGCCAAGATCGCGCAGCGCGCGCAGCGGCGCGACGTCGTTCGAGAACAATCGATTCATCGCATCCATGCCAAGGCCGCTCGCCGCGACGTCGAACCGACGGGCGCGCTCGTATCGCGTTAGGGCGAGCGCATCGCCGGGGTCGAGACCCAGACGCATTTGATCCGCCACGACCTGCGTGAGTTCCGCGACATCGCGCAGGCCGAGATTGAGCCCCTGCCCCGCGAGCGGATGCACGACATGCGCGGCATCGCCGACAAGCGCCAGCCGCGAGGCGACAAACCGGCGAGAAATGCTGAACGCCAGCGGAAAACTTCGCGCCGGCGAGCCTAAGGAAATGCGGCCGAGTTTGTGGGTGAAACGCGGCTCAAGCTGGCGCAGGAAATCTTCCGACGACAATTCGAGCAGGTGGCGCGCATCCTTATGCGCTTCGTTCCAGACGATGCTGGAGCACTGGCCCGGAAGCGGCAGGATCGCGAACGGCCCTGCAGGCAGAAAGTGCTGCTCCGCGCGCCCCTCGTGCGCTCGCTCATGCGCGATTGTCGCGACGATAGCGGATTGTCCGTAGTCCCAACCGACGCTGGCAATCTCGGCTTGGCTGCGCAATCTTGAACGGGCGCCGTCCGCGGCGACGAGCAGACGCGCGCGGATCGCAGGCGCGCCGGAGATGCTGGCCTCCAGCGTATAGGGCTGGCGGGAAAAGCCCGTGATTTCGCCGTTGCGAATCGTTACGCCAAGATCGCCGCACCGCGCCAGGAGGGCCGCGACCACATCGCGATTGTACGCCATGTGTGCGAGCGGCGCCTCGTCGCTGCCACTGAAATGCATTTGCTCCAGGCGCACCGCATCGTGCGCGCCGCCATCCATAATATCCATCCGCAGGATCGGCTCGGCGAGCGGAGCGATCGCCTCCCAGGCGCCGATGCGCTCAAACAGGCGACGCGATCCCGCAGCGATCGCCACCGCGCGCTCGCTGGTCTCGCGCCGGTCGAGTCTGGGATCGACGATAAGGATTCTTGCGCCGCCGGTCGCGTGCGCCAGAGCTGCCGCAAGCGCCAAACCGGCGATCCCGGCGCCGGCGATCGCGATGTCAAAAACCTCAGCTTGGTCTTGCTTCAATGAATTCTCCGAACCTGCGGCCTTTTGAGCCCCGGCATGTTTTACGCCGTCAGGCGCGGGGGAAGCAACGTGCGATCGGCCGGCATGGTCGGGTTGCGCGAGCGGGCTGTTCTTGACTGCGCCATTATCTTCGAGCACGCCGCCTTGACGCCGACCTGCCGCAACCGGCACAGTTTGCGCCGTACCGCTCACGGGAACCCCGATGCCCGCAACCGCCGCCGATCTCGTTTCGCTGTTCGATCTTGAGCCTGTATCGGCCGACGTTTATCGCGGGATCTCGCTCGATAATGGCTGGAAGCGGATATTTGGCGGGCAGGTTTTGGCGCAAGCGCTTGTCGCGGCTTCGCGAACGGTTGAAGACCGGTCGCCGCATTCGTTGCACGCCTATTTCATTCTCGCTGGCGATCCGACGGTCGACATCCGCTTCGAGGTCGAGCGCATTCGCGACGGCCGCAGTTTCACGACGCGACGGGTCGTCGCCAAACAGCGCGATTCTGCAATCTTTGTCCTTTCGGCTTCCTACCAGGTCGAGGAGGAAGGGCTTGAACACGCGTTCCCTATGCCCCCTGAGCCGGAGCCGGAAGGACTTCCCGACCCCGAGCAACTTGCCGCCTTCGCCGGCCCGAAGGCGAGCGCGCAGCTGCAAACGTTCTTCGATCGCATCAAGCCGATCGAATTTCGACCGATCGATCTCAGCCGCTACGCGCCCTCCGCCAACGGAAAGAAGCGCGAGCCGAGGCAATCGCTGTGGATCAAGATCGGAGGCAAGCTGCCCGACGATCCGGCGATCCATCGGGCGGCGCTGCTTTACCTCTCGGACATGACATTGCTAGATACGGCGCTGGTGGCGCATAACACGACCATTTTCAGCGGCAAGATCCAGGGCGCGAGCCTCGATCACGCCTTCTGGTTCCACCGCCCCTGCCGCGCCGACGAATGGCTGCTGTATGTCCAGGACAGTCCAAATGCGAGTGGCGCGCGCGGATTAACGCGGGGCCTTCTGTACTCGCGTACTGGCGTTCTTGTCGCCAGCGTCGCGCAGGAAGGCTTGATGCGCTTGCGTCGCGAACCGGCGCCAGTCTGATCATTTATTGGGCGCCCGTTTTTTAGGCGCCAATTCGCATGCTTGGCGCAAATTACACTATTTTTCCTGTGCAATAAGTTCAAGCACCTCAAATCATTAACAAATCCTTCATTTCCGCGAACTGGCACGGCGCTTGTAACTGAGCTGCCCGACGGCGGCGTTCGCACGCGGTCAGTCGACTTCATGCGGGACGCACAGGCTGGATACAGACGCCTGGCCAACCCCGCAAAGCTGGGATGAGGCACATGAAAATAGTGATGGCAGTGATCAAGCCGTTCAAGCTCGAGGAGGTGCGCGACGCGCTGACCGCCATCGGCGTGCACGGTCTTACGGTGACAGAAGTGAAGGGTTATGGCCGCCAGAAAGGCCACACGGAAATCTATCGCGGCGCGGAATATGCGGTGAGCTTTCTGCCGAAATTGAAAATCGAAGTCGCCGTCAACGCCAACCTTGTCGATCAGGTGATCGAAGCGATCACAGCGGCCGCGAGGACCGGCCAGATCGGCGATGGCAAAATATTCGTTTACGGCATCGACTCGGCCGTCCGTATCCGCACCGGCGAAAAAGACGCTGACGCGCTCTGAGCCGCCCAATCCTTTTTCTGGAGAAATCAATATGAAACTGTCACGGTATCTTGCCGGCCTTGCGCCAGCGCTGGCGATAGCCGCGCTGATAGGCTTTGGCGCTCCCAACTCCTCGCGCGCGCAGGACGCACCGGCCACGCCCGCCGCAACCGCGCCTGCTGCTCCCGCCGCCGCCCCTGCGGCAGCGGCTCCTGCTGATGCGGCGCCGGCCGCTGCCACCGCCAAACCCGCTCCCCCGGCTACCCCAGCTTGCGCCGCCGCGTCCAGCGCGGTCGATGCGACTGATAAATACGCGGCTGTCCCGGCCGTCCCAGCCGTGCTCACGAATTGCACTCCGAGCGGCGGCGACACCGCCTGGATGCTGACCTCCGTGGCGCTGGTGCTGATGATGACCGTCCCGGGTCTCGGCCTCTTCTACGGCGGCATGGTCCGCAAGAAGAACGTCGGCGACACCGTGATGACCAGCTTCGCCATCACCGCGCTGATCACGGTGCTGTACGTCATCATCACCTACAGCCTGTCGTTCACGTCGGGCGGCTGGTTCATCGGCGGCACAAGCCGGGCGTTCCTCCAGGGCATCCTCAGCGACATCAACAACGGCGGCATTGGCAATCCCAATCCGCTGGCGCCGACGATCCCCGAGACCGTCTACATGTGCTTCCAGATGACCTTCGCCATCATCACCCCGGCCCTCATCGCCGGCGCCTTCGCCGAGCGTATGAAGTTCTCGGCGATGCTGTGGTTCATCGGTCTGTGGGCGCTGCTGGTTTACGCTCCGGTCGCTCACTGGGTCTGGGGTCCGGACGGCGTGTTTAGTTCCGTGAATGACAATGCCTTCGTCAAGGTTCTCGACTTCGCCGGCGGCACGGTCGTTCACATCAACGCTGGCGTCGCCGGCTTGATGGCGGCCCTGATGCTCGGCAAGCGCCGCGACACGGGTCCTGGCCACAACATGGTCCTGACCTTCATCGGCGCTGGCCTGCTGTGGGTTGGCTGGTTCGGCTTCAATGCGGGTTCCGCGGTTAGCGCCGGCGTGCAGGCCGGTATGGCGATGACGGTCACCCAGATCGCCACGGCTGTCGCCGCGTTGACCTGGATGTTCGTCGAATGGGCGCATCGCGGCAAGCCGACAGTCATCGGCCTCTGCTCGGGCGCGGTTGCTGGCCTCGTCGCCATCACCCCGGCCTCGGGCTTTGTCGGTCCGATCGGCTCCATGGTGATCGGCGTCGCCTGCGGAATCGGCTGCTATTGGGGCGCGACCAGCCTGAAGCATATGTTCGGTTATGACGACGCGCTCGACGCCTTTGGCGTGCACGGCGTGGGCGGCATCATCGGCGCCGTGCTGACCGGGGTATTCGCTGTCCAGCAATATGGCGGCACTGCCGGCATGATCGAAGGCAACGCCCACCAGGTCATCAACCAGTTGATCGGCATCGGCACTGTCGTCGTCTATGACGCGATCGTCTCGCTGATCATCCTGAAAGTGGTGGATGTGGTCATCGGCCTGCGCGTTACCGACGATGTCGAGCGCGACGGCCTCGATCTCGCCCTGCATGGCGAGGTTGTCCAGTAACGTTGAGAGAGACCGGGCGGCGGTCCTCCCCGCCGCCCGCTTCTACGCATTTCCTTCCTCCCTGAACTCAGGCGCCCTTCGGGGCGCCTTTTTTCTTGGTTACAGTGGTTTCAGAAGCCCGGTTCGGGATGGCGCCAAAGATTAAGGTTAGGCGGGCATTAACTCGGCGCGCCTAGGTTGCGCGGGTAGCGGCATTTTGCGCCGCGTTCTTCCATCTATGCGGAAAGAATATGCGTACGACGAGCTTTTCAGTCATCGATTATCTGCCCGATTCGGTGCGCGAAATGCCGAAGCGGCGGGCGGCTGAACTGATCGGGCTCGGCGTCTTGGGCGGCGTCGGCGCGATATCGTTGGCGCTTCTGACGTGGTCCGTCGAAGACCCCAGCCTCAATCACGCGACGTCGAGCGCCATTCACAACCTCCTCGGCCGTCCTGGCGCCATCAGCGCCGATCTGGCGATGCAATCGATGGGGCTGTCCTGCGTTGTCGCCCTGACGCCCCCCGCCTTCTGGGCGTGGCGCCTGCTGACGCGGCGCAAGCTCGAGCGGGCGCGCGCCCGCCTGGCCCTGTGGTTCGGGGGATCGATCACCGCGGCGGGTCTCGCCTCGCTGTTGCCCGCGCCCGATCGCTGGCCTTTGCCGACGGGCCTGGGCGGCGTTCTGGGCGACGCTATCCTCTTCGCGCCGCGCTATTTCTTTGCGACCTCGGGCGCTGGCATGCTCGTCACCGGCATTGCGCTGGCCGGCGTCTCGATCCTGGCGCTGACCGCCGCCGCAGGCTACGGCCTGATGCCCAATCCCGACGAAGCCGACGCTGCGCCCACGACGATCGGGCGCAAGCGCAAGCTTGAACCGGTTGACGGCGAGGACGACGATGCCGAAGGCGAACCGGGGTTCGGGCTCGTTTCGCTCGGCGCGGCGATCCATACCGCGCTTTCGCTCAGGAGCGCCGCGCGCCGAATTTTTTCGCGCAAGCCAAGAGAATTTGCTTCCCCTGCAGCGGCAAGCCGCGCGCCCTGGCTGGCGCGCAATAGCGATGCCGACGAAGCCGCCGACGGCCTCGTGCGCCCAGCGCTGCGACGAACCGAACCGACCTTCGCGCCGACATCGCTGCGCCAAGCGGCGCCGCCAGTCTCAAGTCCGGCCGATGCGGCGAATGCAGCTTCCCGCGTCGCCGCTCCCGCCGCCGCGATCAAACCCGGACGGCGCCTCGCGAGCGAGATCCAGCCATCGCTGCTCGATCGCGCCGCCTATCAACTGCCGCCGCTTCTGATGTTGGCCGAGCCCAAGAAGCTCGTCGCCTCGAAGATTTCCGAGGATGCGCTGGAACAGAACGCGCGCCTACTTGAGGGCGTGCTCGACGATTTCGGCGTCAAGGGCGAGATCATCAACGTCCGCCCTGGCCCGGTCGTAACCTTGTACGAACTCGAACCCGCGCCCGGCATCAAATCGTCACGCGTCATCGGCCTCGCCGACGACATCGCGCGCTCGATGTCGGCCATCTCGGCGCGCGTCGCGGTGGTTCAGGGCCGCAACGCCATCGGCATCGAGTTACCGAACCAACGCCGCGAAACAGTTTACCTCCGGGAATTGCTGGCGAGCCAGGAATTCGAAAAATCCAAGCACCGCCTCGCCATCGCGCTCGGCAAGACGATCGGCGGCGAGCCGGTGATTGTCGATCTCGCGCGCATGCCGCATCTGCTTGTCGCGGGCACCACCGGCTCGGGCAAATCCGTCGCCATCAACACGATGATCCTGTCGCTGCTTTACCGGCTAAAGCCCGAGCAGTGCCGGCTCATCATGGTCGACCCAAAAATGCTCGAACTCTCCGTCTATGACGGCATTCCGCATTTGCTCACCCCGGTCGTCACCGATCCAAAGAAAGCCGTCGTCGCGCTCAAATGGGCGGTGCGCGAGATGGAGGAACGCTACAAGAAAATGTCGAAAGTCGGCGTGCGCAACATCGACGGCTTCAACGCCCGCGTCGCGGAAGCGGCCGAAAAAGGCGAGATCATCACGCGCACCGTGCAGACCGGTTTCGATCGCGAGACCGGCGAGGCGATCTACGAGCAGGAGGAAATGGACCTCGCCGAATTGCCGTATATCGTCGTCATCGTCGACGAAATGGCCGACCTGATGATGGTCGCCGGTAAAGACATCGAAGGCGCGATCCAGCGTCTCGCGCAGATGGCCCGCGCCGCCGGCATCCACCTCATCATGGCGACGCAGCGCCCGTCCGTCGACGTCATCACCGGCACGATCAAGGCGAATTTCCCGACGCGCATTTCGTTCCAGGTGACGTCGAAAATCGACAGCCGCACCATTCTGGGCGAGCAAGGCGCGGAGCAACTGCTCGGCCAGGGCGACATGCTGTATATGGCCGGCGGCGGGCGCATCTCGCGCGTCCACGGCCCGTTCGTCGCCGACAATGAAGTCGAGAAAATCGTCGCGCACCTCAAAACGCAGGGCCAGCCGGAATATCTCGAATCGATCACCGTCGAGGAAGGTCCAAGCGAAGACGACGAGGCCCCGGCCCCCGCCGGCTCGCCCGGTTCGATGGACGCTGAAGAAGCCGGCGATTATTACGACCGCGCCGTCAACATCGTGCTGCGCGATCGCAAATGTTCGACAAGCTATATCCAGCGCCGCCTCTCTGTCGGCTACAACAAGGCGGCGTCGCTGGTCGAGCGGATGGAGAAGGAAGGCGTCGTCGGCCCAGCCAATCACGCGGGAAAACGCGAGATTCTGGTTGGCGGCGGCGTCGATCGCGGCGCGTTCCAGGTTGAGCAGGACGATTGAAAAGGCGTCCTATTGCCGCCACAACCGATGTCTACGAGACCGATTGCGGAGCGAGCCCCTCGTCCTTCGAGACGCCTGCTGCGCAGGCTCCTCAACGGACGAACGCGATGCGTTCGCCTTGGGATGAGGAGTTCCTTATTTTGAAACCACGATAGCCCTCATCCTGAGGAGCCGCGTTAGCGGCGTCTCGAAGGACGAGGGCGGCAAGAACGAGTCACCCAATGGCGCGAATTTATTCAGCCTTCCTGCCCGCGCTCGCCCTCGCGTGCCTCGCCAGCTTCGCGCAGGCGCAGGACGCGCCGATCGATCTGCACGCCGGCGCTAGAGCCGCGAAGGCATCCAAGGGCGCCCCGAAAGCCGCAACTGGCTCGATCAGCGCCGCCGAAGCCGTGCGCCGCGCCAACGCCTGGTTCGAGGGCGCGCATTACCTCAACGCCGACTTTGTCCAGGTCGCCCCGGACGGCAAGCGCTCCGAGGGCAAACTCTATGTCGAGCGCCCCGGCCATATGCTATTCCGTTTCGCGCCCCCTGCCCGGCTTGAAATTATCGCCGACGGGCGCAGTGTCGCGGTGCGCGACCAAAAGCTCAATACGCAGGATCTGTATTTCATTGGTCAGACACCGCTGAAATTCCTGCTGACCGACCATATCGATCTTGCCAGGGACACCAACGTCAAGCGCGTCGCCTCGGACGAACATTCCGTCACCATCGAGATCGAGGACAAGGCGACGCTCGGCGGCTCCGCCGATATTTCGCTGGTTTTCGATCCCGGCACGTTCGCGCTGAAGCAATGGACGGTGAACGACGCGCAGGGCTTTCAGACCGTCGTCACGCTGTTCAACGTCGATCTGGCGACACGGCCCGATCCCGACCTGTTTGCGATCAATGAACTGCTGACGACGTCGAACAGCGGCAGCAAGCGTTGAGCCCGAGGTTGCAAAGAGACTTGTCCGCTGGATCGGCGCCGAGTTGCGAAAAATCGACGATCAGCTCTTTGGTAGTGCGAAGGGATCGACAACGCGGACGTCGAACGGGTTAAAATCGGCGACGTTCCGAGTAACAACAATCAGGTCGTGAGCCATCGCCGTTGCGGCGATCAAAGCATCTTCGTAGACGCTGTCTGGATAACCCCGCATCAGGCGCGCCTGATAACGAAAAATCGGTGCGTCGGCGGCAATTACCGCGAAGGTTTGCTCGACGCTATCCGCCCATTCTTCAATTTCGTGCGCCTTGGCGGCGTCGTGTTCGCGCGTCCGTTCAATGCCGCGTTGAATTTCGCCCAGCGTGACCGCTGCGAGATGCAGGCTCGCGTCCGGAACGGACTTGAGCCACGCGACAACAGCGCCATGCGGCTTGATGCGACGCAGCTCAGAGACGACGTTTGTATGGAGCAAATACATAGCTCAAAATTTCGCTGGCGGCCGATGGCGATCGCGAGATTTGGCGGGCCGACCGATGTCATCGAAACGAGCTTCGTCCGATAACAGCAGGTCCTTGAGGCTCGGCGCAGTTTTTGAACTCAACCTGCGCCACTCGTGGATCGGGACCAGAACCGCCGCCTCGGCGCCCCGCTTGGTGACCAGCTGCGGCCCTTCCCGCTCACACGCGACGAGCATTTCACTAAAGCGCGCCTTTGCATCTTGAACTGGCCAGGTTTTCATCGGCGTTCTCCGTATCCGACTGACAACCTAGCATATGACTAGTTAGAAAGCTAGTCGGATGGTGATAAACCAGCAATTCTAAATCCCGCGCCCGCGCCATTTTCACGCTGTGATTTGTTTTCCGATTTCGGGGGGCGGTTTGGAGTCGATGAGGGTTTGCATGAGGG
>JAYUFK010000157.1:0-5213 GCA_043739325.1 Methylocapsa sp.
GGGGCCACGATCGGGTCAGTTTGAGCAATTTCGGGCCGACGCTGTGGGCCGATTTCACTAAAAATGCCTGCGGCATGAATTTCGAGTCAGGCTCTTAGCAACGACCCTGACCGTCCGCTTGCGTCAGAACTGATCGCCGTCCCCTGGTCGCCGCAGAGCTTTCGACGCAAACGGGAGATTATCCAGCCGCCGAGCCACGCCGCCATTGAAGCGCGCCCGATCCGCGCCGAGGCGCGCTCAAAGCTCCTCGTGGCCATCGCGAAGGCGCGGCGATGGCTTGGTGAGATCGTCTCCGGCAAGACCGCCGGCATCGAAACGATCGCCGCGCGCGAGAACTTGAGCGAACGATCGGCCCGAATGGGAATGACGCTGGCGTTCCTTGCTCCCGACATCGTCCAGGCCGCTATCGATGGAACTCTTGCTCGGGGCTTCGGAATGTCCCGTTTGATAGACTTGCCGCCGACCTGGGCTGACCAGCGCAGCGCCCTTGGAATTGCGGCGCGATAATGAATTGACCGCGCCGGCGGCATGCAATGCGCTGACTGATGAACGCGATTCATCGACTTAGCGCGGCCTGGCGCGTTGCGCCGCAGCCATCAAAACTAATGCCCGAGAGCCGAACCCGGCCAAGTCCGTGCACGTGGCGTGGACGAAGCAACAAATCTAGAAATGCGAACCGGTCTCGCGCCGCGTTCAAACCGGTCTCCCGCAAATAATATGCATCCCGCCGCGGAAAAGGAATTTTGACGCCGGAGACTGGACGCCAGAGTCGCTAGAAGAGACCGATATTCTCGGTCTCCGCCGGAAGTTCTAGCCACACATTATACGCATGTCGCGGATATGTCGCGGCTATTTCAGAAGACGGAAAACACTGTAATATCAAACTGTTGCGTGGTGGAGCCAGACGGAATCGAACCGACGACCTCTTCAATGCCATTGAAGCGCTCTCCCAACTGAGCTATGGCCCCCAAAACTTCCAATCGTTACTATTATTGTCCTAAGTCGCTTCCTCGATACCAAATCGGCCTGGTCGTATAGACCGACCCCGCTGCATTTCACAAGGCCCCTCTCGGCGCTTTCTTGTGCTAGCGCCACAAAACGTCTTGATGCGCCTCATAAGGCCCTGAGGCGAGGAGGTCTTACGGTTCCTCGTCGGGGGCAATATCGCCGTCAATCAAAGCCGTGACATCATCTTCTTCGTCCTCTTCCTCTTCGAGGAACGTGTCATCAGGCGCTTCTTCGTCTTCCACCTCAATATCGTCATCAGTCGGAACCGCAGCCTTTTCCTCGGTGGCTTCGACCTCGTCGAGCGAGACAAGTTCTAACCCCGCAGCAGCCACCGGCTGCTCGTCTTCGTCTTCGTCCTTTTCGGTCGCTCGCTGGGCTCGAGCGGTCACGCCCTGGAAAATAGTTCCGCATTTTGGGCAGACAATCGGATCTTTGTTCAAATCGAAGAACTTCGCACTGCAGTTTTGACACTGTCGCTTAGTTCCGAGTTCAGGCTTCGCCACGACGCTCACATCCCTGATACAGGTGAATTCGGCTTCCAAGAGGCTCCGGTTAGTCGGCTGCAAAGGCGATGTCAATGCAATTTGGCGCACGTGTCGACACCGCATGCGCTCGATGATACGAGCCTCGCGGTGATCGTTCGAGCGATCCATTGTGCCGAAAGCGAGCGAGCGGACGTGCTGTCTCAATCCCATTCCCCTGCCGAGCCCCTTGCAAGCCATCAGGCCGGCCCGTTGCGAGGTCGGATTCGTCCGCCGGGCGACAAATCGATTTCTCACCGAGCGTTCATTCTTGGTCTCCTTTGCCGCGGCGCGACGCCTGTGGAGGGGCTGCTTGAGGGCGACGATGTCATGCGTACCGGGACTGCCTGTCGCGCGCTTGGGGCGCAGATCAACCGCATCGGCGAAGGCCGCTGGGTGATTCAGGGCGTCGGAGTGGGCGCATTGCTGAATCCTTTAAAAACCCTCGACTTTGGCAACGCCGGCACGGGAACGCGCCTCATAATGGGCGTGGTAGGCGGCCACGCGATCACCGCGACTTTCGATGGCGATGCGTCGCTACGCTCAAGACCGATGCGAAGGATACTCGATCCGCTCGCACTGATAGGCGCACAGGTGCTGTCTCAGGCAGCCGGAGGACGCTGTCCGATCGTCCTTAAGGGCGCGGACGTACCGGCCCCGATCAGTTACCAGACGCCAGTCGCCTCGGCGCAGATCAAATCAGCTGTGCTGCTTGCAGGACTAAATGCCCCGGGCGCAACGACTGTTATTGAAACTGAGGCATCCCGCGATCACACCGAAAAAATGCTTGCGCATTTTGGCGCCCAGGTGGAGAGCGTTGTGGAAGGCGATGGGCGCAGAATAACTCTACACGGGCGCGCCGAATTACGGCCTAGTCCCGTTATGGTGCCCGCTGATCCGTCATCGGCTGCCTTTCCGATCGTCGCAGCCCTCATATGCCCCGGCTCGGATATCGTCGTCGAGGGCATGATGATGAATCCGTTGCGCACAGGTCTCTTAACGACGTTGCTAGAAATGGGCGCTCGCATCGAAATTCTCGACGAACGGCTTGAGGGAGGTGAGCGAGTTGCAGACCTGCGGGTGCAATCGAGCCAATTACGCGGTGTCGTTGTGCCAGCAAATCGCGCTCCATCGATGATCGACGAATATCCTATCCTCGCGGTTGCTGCCGCATTTGCGCAAGGCGAAACAAGCATGCTTGGCCTGCATGAACTGCGGGTCAAGGAATCGGATCGCCTCAAGGCGGTTGCAACTGGGCTGGATGCGGCCGGCATTGCCCATGAAATTCTGGGCGACGACCTTATTGTCCTCGGAGGTTCAGTACGTGGTGGTGGAATGGTTAGCACCCATCTCGATCACCGCATCGCGATGAGCTTCCTGGTCATGGGAATCGGGGCCAAACGCGGCATGGCAATCGATGATTGCTCCATGATCGCCACCAGCTTTCCCAGCTTTCGCCGCGACATGTCCCGACTGGGCGCAAACTTCGCGTGACTCGCAATAGGTGCGGTAACGTGTTTATCAATTGGTTAGCCCCTCCGTGAAATCTTGGCCTTGCGCATTTGGTATTCGACGCAAACCAACCATCACGCCCAGGACCGCAAACACCTCGCGCAACTAAAAACAAAGTACATTTCCTCTTGTATGTGGGATAGAATTTTCACTCCATTCCGAGCGGCTCTATTTGAATGGAACACGATTTTTCCTGCCAAAGACTTTTTCGACATTCCCCAAGGACCATTTTCATTCGGAGGAGGCTCATGCGTGCGCCGCGTGATTTTGACGCGTTGAAAAGCCATCTCATTTTGGTCAAAGCCGGTATGCCGAAGCGACTGCAGCAGGTCGCCGCTTTTGTGCTCGAAAATCCTGGCGAGATAGCGTTAGGAACAGCGTCGAGCATCGCTTCGCGAGCTGAGGTACAAGCCTCTACCTTGGTGCGCTTTGCCCAGATGCTTGGATTTCGCGGCTTTTCGGAGCTGCAGACTGTTTTTCGCGATCATCTGCGCGACCGTTGGCCTGATTACACGAAACGCGTAACCGAGTTGCACAAACGAGACCACGAAAGTAGCGATCCAGCGCATTTGCTCGGCGGATTTGCCGATTCGGCGGCTTCCTCGATCGCTAACTTGCGTCAAAGCGTGCAGCGTAGCGATCTAGAGCGAGCTTTCTCGCTGCTCGGGGCCGCTCAAACGATATATCTCGTGGGCCAGAAGCGTGCATACTCTGTGGCGCATTATCTCGCCTACGCGTTCGCACAACTTAAGATTGGCGTCGTTCTGATCGACAGCGTCGGTGGACTGGGCGCCTCCCAATTTTCGAATGCCGGCAAGAAAGATGCGATGATCGCTATCAGCTTTGCACCCTACTCCGCGCTAACAGTGGAATTTGCACAACTCGGGCGGAATAATTCGACGCCTTTGGTTGTCATTACCGATAGTCCGCTTAGCCCGCTCGCTGGCATTGCCGACGTTCGCTTCGAGATTGTTGAAAGCAGCTTCGGCTCGTTTCGGTCCCTGGCCGCGACTTTCTGTCTAGCTATTACACTCGCTGTGGGCGCCGCAGGGAAACGCGTTTCGAAGGACGTAGCAACGGATACGACTACAAAATCTCGTTGATTACCCCGAGAAAAATCGTCAGATCGCTTGTTTTAAAGTCCGCAACGCGGTCAACGTCGACGCCCCGATCATGCGCTTCGCGGTGATCAACCCTTCCAGGCTTTGGCACGACGAGGGTTGCCGTCATGCCCATGGCTTTGGGAACGATCAGATTCCGGGCAATGTCCTCGAACATCGCGGCCGTCGACGGGTCTATCGAAAACATCGCTAGGAACGCCTCATACGCTGCCGAGTCGGGCTTTGGAATCATATTGGCGTCGACAATGTCGAACATGCCGTCAAAGGCTCCGTGCAGGCCCAACTGGTCTGTTGTTTGGATAGCATGATCGCGCGATCCGTTAGTGAAGATGAGCTTGCGTCCGGGCAAAGCGCATATTTCGTGCTTCAGGAAGGGATTGGGCGCGAGAGTAGAGCGGTCGATGTCATGAACGAAAGACAGAAAATCGGCCGGAACAATCGAATCTTCGCTAACCAGACCACTCAAGGTCGTGCCAAACTTTTTGTAATAATGCTTCTGCAAGGCCCGCGCCGATAGACCGTCTAGATCGAGACGGTCGGCGAGAAACAGCGTAATCCGCTCGTCAATCTTCGGCCAAAGATCGCTGTCGGGCGGATAGAGCGTGTTGTCCAGATCGAAAATCCAAGTATCGACGTGCTGGAAGCCAGCTCGAAGGTCGGCGTGGATGTATGTCGCAGTGTTCTCAAAATGCTTGTTCATTTCGCAAAATAGCGCGTTCCGCTGAAAGGCGGTACGCAACTTCCTTGTTTGTCTAGAGCATATGCCCACCAGCGAAGAACCCTGACGATCAGACTGGCGCTTTGGACGAACATCTGCCAACAGAATAATGCACGCCCAATTCGAATTTATTAAGAAATGTTCGACGGAATCCGTCGAGTCTGGGGTGAGCAGCGGCGCGCCACGTAAATCCACTATTAGACAAAAAGCGACCGCTTTCGGATTCGGGTTCGACATATATACCCTGACTCATTGAGAGGCCGAGATTTTTCTTGCCACGGATTGATTTCTGGATTCGTTTTGGGGGATGATTCGCGGCGGCTTTCTTTCACG
>JAYUFK010000158.1:0-14388 GCA_043739325.1 Methylocapsa sp.
CGGAAGTTGCTCATCAAAACCGCCCGTCGCCCCACGAGAATCAACGCCCGATTCTAGCGCAACCACAGGCGCAATGTTAAGTCCGACAGGCTGCTAGGATGAGGTCCTATTATTTTGGCTCGGTCATGGGTGCCTCCTCGTTCGTGACTACCGCGTGGAGTCCATCGCGCGCCGATGGACCCGCTACCGTGATCCCGAACTGCCGATCGAAGGCCGCCAAAGTCTTATCCCAATATTTCGCGGCGAGGAGGAGGTAGTTAAGTTCGGGTTGAAGCGCCGGGCTCATTGGCCGGCGATGATAGCGGTGGAGCGGATTATCGCAGGCCACGAGATTGTAGCGGGCGACGTGATGCCACATCGAATGGGCGCAAGCGCTGAAAGGCGTGTAGACGAAGTTGTAAAAGTCGAGGCAGCTGGCTTCCTTCGCCATCTCGCGCACCGACAGCCCGGCCCATTTTCCTAGGTACACATCCTGAAGGAAGCAGGCGCGCTGAGTCTCTATCCATCCCTCAAGCGCGCCGAGAATCGCCGCTTCCTCGGTCGTCGGAGCGCGATCACCGATCTCGGCCCTACGATGTTCAAGCTCAAGCTTAGCCTGACCCAGCCCAAACGAGATAAACTTCAGGCAACGCTCCGCGGAATCAAGCAGAAGCCAAGCGACATTGATATGGACGTCTGCCATCGCCCTGAGCAGGATTGGGGCCGTATGACCGTTCCAAGTGGATGGGGCGCTCGCAATTTCTTTGGCCAGCGTCGCTTGACGGGAAAGCATCGCGCCGATTACCTCGTGCACTTGGATATGCGTGAAGTCCGGCTGCCAGGCATCGAGCCGGGCTCTGAGGTCGCGATCGACGTCTTCGCAAAAGCGTTTGATGACCTCTTCCAGATCGATCATTTCCTCAGTGTCGGTCATCTATCCTCGCAGGAATCGATCTCAAGGCCTCGGTTCCAGAAGGCGATGGGCCAGTCCGTCTCGGAAGCCATCTGCTTGGTGTCGCCGAACATCACATTGAGCGTCGCGCGAATGGACTCGGCGACCTGCAGTGACCGCTCGGTATTTGGGTAATCCTGGATCTTTGGGAAATCAGCGAGCGCCAGATCCGGGGCAACCTTCAGCCTGCCGCTGTCGAATGCAATCCAGATAGCAGTCGCTTGGACGAGCATGCAATCCCGTGCCGATCGATCGAATAGGCTGGCGACGATCGCTTTGATAAGGGCGAGACCTCCGAGGCGAGCGCTCGGCGCTTCATCCGGGAACAGCGGGTTCAACGGATGGGCCGGATACCAGGACGCCAGCGGCAGCAGGGCCGCGCAAAGCTCGTTAGCGTAAGCCTCGCGCTTTGCTTGCACGATCGCCAGAAGCTCGGCGTCCGGGATTGACGCGTACTTGCCTGCGGACGCCCATATCACCTCTTGCCGGCTGGGCTCGCTGGCGCGCACGTCGCGCGTAAAATTGGTTATTATTTCCACGCCCCGCTGCGGTCCGTACTTTTCCTGGACGAGCGCGATCCAGAGCAACTCGGGAATCATCGTGTTGATCCACGACACTTCGCGCATCGGCCCAAAGGCGTCGTTGAACGGCGTGACGAGCTTGGACTTGATCTGCCTGTGGTCGGCGAGGATGGGCTCTCGTTTACTTATTTTTTTGGGAAGCACGTCATGACCTAACTCCGGGATTGGTTGCAGTCTCGTCGGGGTTCGACGATATAGGCGACTGACCGGTAACCGGAAGCGCCGGTGAAGCCAGCTATAACCAAGATGGGCGCTTTGCAGACATTCAAACTGAGCCGCTACCGGTTCATCATGGCGCCTGCGGCTTAGTCTAGATTCCCGCTTTCGCGGGAATGACAGTGCCCGCTCAAAACGAGTGAAGCGCGCCGTCAATGCAGCTTCACCGTCGGTGACGGTCGCCCGCCGCGGCCCAGCAGCCCGAGCAGCGTTCGTCCGCCGCCGTACAGCGCGGCTTCGTGCATCTTGTAGAGCGAGCGATACATCAGGCGGGCGAAATAGCCTTCGATGAAGAAGCTGCGCCCGATGAGGAAGCCCATCAGGCTTCCCACCGTGCTGAATTTGCCCAGCGACACGAGCGAGCCGAAATCGCGATAGACGAATTCCCGTAACGGTCGGCCCTCGATCAAATCCTTCAATTGCCGGATCAGAAACTCCGCCATCTGGTGCGCGGCTTGCGCACGCGGCGGGATCGGCTGGGGGAAGCCGGGCCGCGCGCAGGACGCGCAATCTCCGAGCGCGAAAATATGCTCGTCGCGCGTCGCCTGCAGCGTCGGGCGCACGACGAGCTGATTGATGCGGTTGGTTTCCAGCCCGTCGATATCGGCGAGAAACGGCGGCGCCTTGACGCCAGCGGACCAGACGATCAGATCGGATGGAATGATTTCGCCGGTCGCCAGCCTGACGCCGTCGGCCATCACTTCGGCGACGCGCGCGCTGGTGCGCACTTCGACGCCAAGCTTGACCAAAAGTTCGCGCGTCGCATCGGCGATGCGCGCGGGAAGGGCGGGAAGGATGCGGTCGGCCGCTTCGATCAGCACGATGCGCAGATCGCGCTCGGGAACGATGTTGTCGAGCCCGTAGGCGATGAGCGCGCGCGCGGTATGATGCAGCTCGGCGGCAAGCTCGGTGCCGGTGGCGCCAGCGCCGATGATCGCGACATGCAATTGGCCAGGGCGGATCGGCTCGCTCTGGTTTTGCGCGCGCATGCAGGCGTTGACGAGGCGCCGGTTGAAGCGGCTCGCCTGCTCGGGCGTCTCCAGCGGCACGGAAAATTCCGCCGCCCCCGGCGTGCCGAAATCATTGGTGACGCTGCCGATCGCCATGACCAGCGTGTCGTAGGCCAGTTTCGATTGCGGATTGATCTCCCGCCCTTCGTCGTCCGTAAGCGCCGCGAGCGTTACGGTCTTGCTGGCGCGGTCGAGGCCGATCATCTCGCCATTGCGATAGCGGAAATGATGCCAATGCGCCTGCGCGAGATAGTCGAGTTCGTGCTGCGAGCGCCGCAGGCTCCCGGCGGCGATGGAATGCAGCAGCGGTTTCCAGATGTGCGTGCGGCTGCGATCGACCAGCGTGATTTCGGCGCGGCCAGACTTGCCAAGACTGTCGCCAAGCTTGGTCGCCAGTTCAAGCCCGCCCGCGCCGCCCCCGACGATGACGATGTGGTGGGGCAGGGGATCGGCCATGCGTTGGACTCGCTAAGAGAGGGGCGTGGATGGCCCTACAGGACGGATCGACGAGGAGCAAGAGATGGGAAATTCGAGACGGTGAGCATCGGGTGAACGCGAACCCCTTCTGCCGCTTGCGGGACTCCGTCGAACGTGCCGTTCGCCTCGGGGTGGCGCGAAGCGCCCGCGGACGAATGCTTCGCATTCGTCTTGAGCTGAGGGGCCTGCGGCGGTGTTGATAGGGCTGGCGCCCCTCACCCCGGCCCTCTCCCGCAAGCGGGAGAGGGGGCACTTGAGCCTTGCGTCCAGCTTCCACAAGCTTGTGCTCGACCGCGCCGCCGTTGCGATGGCGCAGCGCCGTGCGAAGCCGTGCCAGCAATTCGCCGATTGCGAAGGGTTTTTCGACGTAGTCGTCGGCGCCAAGATCGAGCGCCTCGATCTTTTCGACCTCGCGATCCCTGGCCGAAAGCACGAGAATTGGGGCCGAATAGTAGCTGCGGGCCTCGCGCAACACTTCCTTACCATCCAATGTCCGGCAGGCCGAAATCGAGCACGACGAGATCAGGCGAAGCCGTCGTAATCAGCCGCAACGCTTCGCGCCTGATGCGGCGTGCAAGACGTGGTAGTCGGACGCGGCGAGGGCTGGCTTCAGGAAACGCAATATCCGCGGCTCGTCATCGACCACGAGAATGTTGATGCCGCTCATGCCGAGCGCTCCGCGCTCGGCGTTGGGTCGGCGGCGGGCAACCGAATGATCAACCGCAACCCGCGTCGGCGCACAGCGGGGGCTTTCGGCGCGGATCGTTCCGCCCATCGCTTCAATCAGACCACGGCTGATCGAAAGGCCAAGGCCGGTGCCAGCTTTGCGGCCGTCCGCGCAGCCGCCGCGATAGAATTTTCTAAAAGATCCGATCGATGTCGCCCGGCTTCACCCCCAGACCCTCGTCGGTGATCGCGATCGCCCCGTCCGCCCCGTCCGCCCCGTCGCGTCGAGCATGGATGATGGCGCCGGCGCTCGCCGAGCGAACGCCAAACCGCAGCGCGCAAAACAGGACGGCGGTCAGGAATATCATCGACAGATTGGGCAGATGCAGCCAACGGTCGAGACCCAATCCAAAGGGAATTATATTTTTTACTCCCTCGATTTTCCGAGCTATGTTTTCGCTCAGAAAGCGAGGAATTTGTGATGAGCAAGTCAACCATTTCAACCTTCCAACTTTTCGAGATGTTCCCGGATCAAGAGTCGGCTCGCGTCTACCTTGAGGGGCGTATTTGGCCGAACGGCCCGCGTTGTCCGGTTTGCAAACTTGGCGAGCGCATCACAGCGCGCAACGAAGGGTTCTATCGTTGCAACGCGTGCAATGAAGACTTCACGGTTCGCACCGGCACGATCTTTGAGCGCAGCCACGTTCCGCTGCACAAGTGGGTCTATGCGATGTATTTGCTTGTGACGGCGCGCAATGGTGTTTCGTCCATGCAACTCGCCAAGGAAATCGGCATCACACAGAAGAGTGCTTGGTTCGTCCTGCATCGCCTTCGCGAGGCGTGTGGCCCTGACATGGCCAAGCTTCGCGGCATAGTCGAAATTCATGAAACTTACATCGGCGGCAAGGAAACAAACAAGCACGAGTCCAAGAAACTCAACGCGGGGCGCGGTACAGTCGGCAAGACCGCCGTTCTCGGCATGCGTGAACGGGGCGGTCGCACCGTTGCGGCTCCAATCGCCAAAACTGACAAGGCGACAATCCAAGCCGCGATTGTCGGACAGGTCGAGGCGGGATCGATGCTCAATACGGATGAGGCGAGCGCCTATCACGGCATTCGCACCCAATCGTTTCGCCATGAGACGGTCAATCACAGCGGCGGCGAATATGTTCGCGACGATGTGACCACGAACGGCATCGAAAGCGTCTTCGCGGTATTGAAACGCGGCTTGATTGGTGTTTACCATCACGCCAGCCCACAGCGTCTGGGGCGCTATGTCGATGAGTTCGCCTTCCGGCTCAACCAAGGCAATGCCAAGAACCATACTTTGGCGCGCCTCGACAGCTTCATTGAAGGAGCGGTAGGAAAGCGACTCACGTACAAGGGGTTGATCCAATGAGCGACCCGCGCATACCGAAAGAACTAGACGCGATTGCGGACATAGTCCTCGCTTACAAACCGAAGCCCAAGACGAAGCCAGCAAAGAAACGTAAACGGTTGGCGACAAAGATGGCGAAAGCAAAAAAAGAGAAATATGAACTCTAGCCGTCATTTGAATAGCCAATCAGCTAGCACGATAAGCGCGGAAATTATCAATCCAAAAAGCAGCCCAATTTCTGGACGTGGATTTTTTGCCGCGTCTCCCCGGGGGGACAATGAACGCCAGTGACAGCGAACTGAATGGCCGCGTAGTCGAAAACGAGCGCCTATCTAAATACTGTGGATGGGCGGTTTTCGGCGGGCTCGCCATCGAGGTTGTTCTGACCGCAGTATTTCGCGACCATGCATATTGGTTCGAAAATTGGGCACCAGTGTTTGCCAGCGCCCTCATTGCATTGGGGGTATTTGGAGAAATCCACTTTGCCGGTAAAGTCAGCAGATCAGAGGAAGAAATTCGACGCAGATCAGATGAACGAGTCTCTGCCGCAAGGGCATTAGCCGCCACCGCGCAAATAGAGACAGAGCGATTGCGAAACGAAAATCTGCTACTCCAAGAGCGACTAGCCCCAAGAAGTCTGTCGCCATCGCAAATTGAAGTGCTGCAATCGCTCAAAGGCAAAATTGCCGCTATCAGTCTCGCATCGGAATTGGATGGCGAGGCATTTAGATTTGCAAGCCGTATAGCGTCAACATTAGAGACCGTTGGCATCAAAGTTGGAATGTATGACCGTGCCGTTGGTGTGCACGGATGGGGAAACACTGTCTGTGTCGCGCGCGAGTCAAGTTCAGATTCACCACTAAGCGATTTATTGGTCATGATGTTTAACGCATCTGGAATAAAGATTAGCTCCACGCTTCCTTGGTTGCCGAATGACGTGAGGGAACGCGCGCCCAGTGACGTGCCAATGATCCTGATTGGCGCAAAGCCTTGGCCGGAACTCCAAGCCGGCGCGAAACCTCCAAGGTAGATAGAAATACAAAGAACTGCGCCGGCCTGTCGCTTAATCCGAGGCCAGAACCTCCCAAGGGAGTCAAGTATATAATTCCCAAAATATAGGGGCCCTGCGATGAAGTCGGAAAGTACAATGGCGTGGTGCGACCTCCGGTGACAGGCATCAATGCCCCCGACTTGCCGGTGGGCCGGCTGCGCTGCATTCTTCCGAAGACTACAAACTCATCTCCAGCTTCCGCCCGAAGCTCCAATTTATACGGCCTCCTGGCATCATCATGCCGCTGATCTGCCGACTGATCTGCTGCTCCAGCGCCGGCTGCCACGGCACAAGCTCGAACCCGGGCCCATCATCGATCACGGCGAATCGACCCGACGCGAGGGTGACGCGCTGGCGATAGGCGCCGGCGATGTGATCCCCTTCGGCGATGGGGCGATGCGCGAGAGCGGTCTCGACCGTGAGTCTTGAGTAAGCCCCATCCAGCTCCCGCCGCCTCAATGTCTCGAGCAGATCGCGAGCGAAGACGACACGCTGGCCCTGCCGCCGCGCCAGACCTTCCTCAACGAGGTGATCGACACGACGGTCTATCGCCTCGCGTACTTCGGCGCCGAATCCGCCACCGCTCGCCGCCGGCTCCCGCGCAACAAGCTGTCGATCGATCCAGGTCGCCCCGGCGCGGTGATCCGCGCCTCGATGGCGAAGTCCGAACGCGTGGCGAGGGACAGGCGCGGACGTCCGTTCGCATCCTCGTAAGCGCGGGCCTCGACAATCGCTCCTGGCTTGGCGTCGCCGGTCGGTTCCAGGTTCGAGAAGCGCAGATGATGCGTCCGGCCATCAAGGCCTTCGATGACCGCACGGGCGGAGCCTTTCAGTTCGTCGTGGAGCCCGCGGGCAACCAAATGGCCGAGCACCGAATCCCACCGTCATCGTCGTGCAGGGCGAAGCCGGACACGTCCGGCTCACGGTCGGCGTGGGCAATCGCGCCATGCATGATCTTGATGATTTCGCCGCGGATGGAGAGGTCACGCGACGTCTGCTCGAGGCTGGGGCTTCGAGGTCCAACGCACCGTGCCGAATTGCTCGGCGATTCCGAGCCGCTTGAGCTTGGCGGCGCGGTCGAGCATAAGCCGCCGGAGTTCCAGATCTTCATCCGGCGCGCCAGGGCGGAGATAGGCGACGCTGGCGGTTTCGTCCGCGATATCGCGCAATCCTCTATCAAGGCTGGTCCAGCGTTAGGCCTCGACCTCCTTCTCCAAGGCGGATCGGATTTCCTGCTCGGTCCGCGGACCGAACTTTAAGATGACGCGCTCCGCCGCGCGATCGCGAAAGCCGCGACTGATGTAGTCGCAACTGATGACGAGGTCCTGGCCGTCGTCGGCGCGGCCACGGATCAGGACGTGGACATGCGGATTGTCGGTGTTCCAGTGATCGACCGCCAGCCAGTCGAGATTCGTGCCGAGATCGCGTTCGGCGTCCGTCATCACCTCGCGCGCTAAAGTGCGGCGGCTCTCCAGTTCCGAAGCGTCCTCCAGCGAGATGATGAATCGGAAATAATGACAATCATCCTCGTATCTCTCGGCGAAGGCGCGCTCGTCCGCGGCATCCGGCGTCGCATCGAATGTCCGGGCGTCGGCGCTGCCGCGGCCAAAACTCTCGCCGATGTGGCCGGCCCTCTTCGCGGCTCGCATGACCTCGCCGACAAAGCTCTTGGGACGCTTGGCGCCCTGGTTCCCGTGCCGGACGCGGCCCGGCCGGATGCGGAGGTCGGCACCGCGGCTGGTCATGTCGGGAGGCGGGTATCCGAGGGCAAGCGATGGCGCTCGGGGCGTTGAAAGCGTTGGACATTTTTGGCAAAGCGCCAGCAGGGCCAGTTCTTCAAGTGACCAAAATGCTCAAACAAACCATCCACATGCGCCCGGCCGAAGGCGGCGCTTTTCCCTTGCCGTCGTTGGTCGGGATCTGTCTGCCCGCCCTGTCCTAATACTGAACTTGCGCCACTTCCCGCCGTGACGCAACGACATGCGATTTCGGTCTTTGCTGCGGAGCGTCGCTGGCAAGGCGCACAAAGAGACCATCCGACCGCGAGGCGAGCGCCGAGAGATCGACGATGCGCCGGGTCTTTCCTGAACGGTCCGGCTGCGCTTTCGTGGCGGGCATATCGGCGTTCGGCGGCGTCTCCGAGCGCGTGGCGAACAGAGTGGCGCGAGCCCAGGCGAGAAGATCGAAGGAGGCAGCTTTCGTGTCGTCGGTCTGTCCAGCGCCGAGCTTTGGCGAGAGCCTTGCGACGTAAGCAAATGTCTCGGCCGGCAACGGTCGGCCGGTCGCCAAATGGTCTTCGTAGCGAGCCGGGCCGGCGTTGTAAGCGGCGAGAAACCCGGGCGACTCATAGGAATCGAATATCTCGCGAAGATACGCGGCGCCGGCGAGAATGTTGTCGCGCGAGTCGTATGGGTTCGGTCCGAGGCGCTGGCGGACGCGCACTGCGGCATAGGTCTTCGGCATGATCTGCATCAGCCCCATTGCGCCTTTCGGCGAAACCGCGTGACTGTTCGGAAGCAAGAGCACCCTCCTGCCGAGATGGACATGCGACCATTGTAAGGAGATGATTTCACGGACGCGGCACCCTGTGAACAATAGAAGGCGTACTGCCGCGATCACGGAGGGCTTTCCGGAACGAGGTCCGATTTTTCTCTGATCTCCGCGCGTCCTCCTGTGTGAAGCTGCTTTTTCGTCGCTCCCGTCTATCATCGGGCGCCCGCTTTCAGCAGCAGCGAGCGCAGCGCCGAGGCGGCCCAATTCGTCGGTCGAAAGAAAGCGCTCTACTCTATTTTCTAGGTAATGTCTTATTCCGTGGCACGGGTTTGAGCCCTTCGGGCCAATCTTCCATTCCGCGGCCAGTTCGAACATCTTCGACAGCAGCGCTTGAACGCGATTGGCGACGATTTAGCCGCCTCGAACGATACGGCGTCCTCGAAGCTTCGTCTTTTCGTCCTTTTTCGTCTTTCCAGCCGCGATGTCTCGCATAACGCGGGCGACATCCGAGGATTCGACGGAGGAGATTAGCAATTTCCCTATCAGCGGTAGGATGTGGTTATCCAGGTTGCGTCGGTCCTGTGCAAAAGCTGAAGGTTTCTTGTGCTCCTCGGCGTACTCGAGCATGTATCGTTCGCCAAGGTCAGCGATGGTAGAGGCAAACCGCTCGCGTGTACGGTTAGCGGCGGGGTAGTCGCCTGCGGCGATGATGCCACGCAAGCGAAGGGCCTCAAGACGCGCCTATTCCGTTGTGACGTCACTCCCGTGGCGGCCGATAGTCACCCGGTAATCGCGGCCGCGCCGTCCGTATTGGAGGATTTAGATGCGCGCGCCCTTTGGCGTGACCTTACAACCAAATCCCGGAATTTCGGTATCCCAAACGAATTGGTCCCGCGCATCCGATTTCAGGGCATCGACCGACCGCTTTGTAAGCTTACAGCGCATATCCCGCCTTTCCGGCGAGCTAAGGACGAGCGGCAGAAGCTCGCATTGATAGAATTCCACAGCAAGGCGGAGGAGGAAAGTCACCGGATAGTCAGGAGTAGAGCGAAGAAGCCACGACGCGCCTTCATCACCAATAAGTGATTGATATTGAAATAATTTCATAGGTTGGCGGAGAAATGAGATGGTGCCCGGGGGCGGAATTGAACCACCGACACTGCGATTTTCAGTCGCATGCTCTACCAACTGAGCTACCCGGGCGTGCGCGCTGTTGCGTCGCGGTGGGCGGTTTATAGGGAGGCGGGGGCGCCTTGTCCAGCGCGGTTTGCGCCGCGCCGACGCCTAAGTTGAGCGGGCTTGTCCGGAGTTTGCCCGGCGTTTATTTCTTCTTCTTCGAACCTTTTGCCGCTTTCCTCGCGACGCTGGCGGCTTCGGCCTTGGCCGCGCCGCTCGCCAGCGCCTTGCCGACGCGCCGCGCCAGCGCGGCGTCGGCGGAGGCGGGATGATACGGGTCCTGCGTCGCCGCCTGCATGCGCCGCATCAGGTCGTAATCGTGCTCGTCGCGATACGGCTTCAGATCGAGTTCGGGCGGCAGTTTCTTCAAATTCTCGTCGCCGATCTGCTTGACGTATTGCTGCATGAACCGGTCGTAGGCGCGCCACGAAACGCCGTCGGCGCGCACGGCGGCTTCCTCGGCCCGCGTCGCGATCTGATGGGCGTGCTGGTAGTGCAGATCGAGCTGGTCGATCAACGTCTTCTCGACTTCCTCATGCAGCAGGAGATAGCGGTCGACGGCGATTTTTCGGCCTTTGTAGAGGAATGTCGGCGGCAGATGGCGATCGATATAGATCGTCTTGCCGTCGAGGCTGTAGCCGGCAAGATAGGGAATGTCGTGGTCGCGGTCGACGGTTTTAACACGCTTTTCGATTGCGTCGAGCGCGCGGTCGAGCATAAGGCTCGAAACGTAAGTGTCGGGCATGCGCAGCTTCTCGTGTGCGCCGATCGGATGACAGCAATTCTCCGGCATTTGCGTGGTCCCCGGCCATTATTCTTGCTCCAAATGCGAAAACGCCCCGGGGAAAGCCCCAGGGCGTCGTATTTCCTGCTTCAATCGCCATCGACAGTTTACTGCTTCGGCTTCTCGGCCTTGGAGGCGCGGTCGCCAGCGGCGGTGGCGTCGGCCTCGCACATATAGGCGCCCTTCTTGGTGTTGCCGTAGCTGGGGTGGCCGGAAAAGTGGAAAACCTTGGTCTTGGTGTTGACCCAGACAATTGTGTCGCTGGGGCAATGGCCCTTGGCGTCGGCTTCGGTGGTGAATTCGCCAGCGCCTGTCGCCTTGGCCATCGGCTTGGCGGCCATCGGGGTGGCGGCCGGCGCCGCCATGGGCTTGGGCGCGGCAGCGGGAGCAGCGGCAGGAGCAGCGGCAGGAGCAGCGGCGGGAGCAGCAGCGGGCGCGCCTTCATGCGCGGTGCGGCAGGCCGACAGGAATTCCGGCCAGGTCTTGCCGCCGGTGGTGTTGGCGGCTTTCGCGGCCTTCCATTCGTCGCCGCAGGTCTTCATGATGCTTTCCGCGTGGGCGGCCGTGGAGCTCATAAGCCCAAAAGCGCTGGCAGCGAGGAGCGCCGAAAAGGCAATCCCGATTGTCTTGTTAAACATGACATGGTCCCTTCAACATATGCTCTGCCCGCCACAGCCAGGCCCAGCGCCAGAGTCTTGCCTTCACTTGCCGCGAATCTGCGCGGCGCAGTTTCAATGGCCAGCGGCCGCTGAACCGGGAATGAATATGTTCTTGAATTTCTTGAACTTTGTCGAAAGCTGGTGACGCCGTTGCTCGCCGTCGACAACCTCCTGCGAAGTCACCCAATTGAGCTGAATGGCGCGGCGCGGTCCCGAGATCGGCTTATGGCCATGCCAGGAATTATCGGCGCGGCGGAACGCCAGCAAAGTGCCGCCATAGGGCGGAACTTCCGCGACATAGTCGTCGAGGTTGTCGGGACCGCGCAGCAGGCGCAGGCGCCCGGCGTCCTCCTGCCATCGCTCGTTCATATAAAGCAGCACTGTGATGATCTTGGTCGTCGAATCCGTGTGGATCGCGCCGTCCTTTTCGCGCACGAAGCCGCGCACGGTGTACATGGTCGGGCGGCCCGTGAGATCGACCGAGAACTTGTCTTCAATGGCCGACTGAAACTGCGGCCCGAGCAATTCATCCATCAATTCAGAGAATTTGCCGTGAATGTCGAGCTCAGCCGGCGGATGCGAGCCGGGGCCGGGCACTTGCGGGTAGTCGGCGATCACCGAGGCGAAAACCTCGGATTTGATGAAATCGGGAACGACGACGAATTCAAACGGGTCGCGTTGCAACGGCGTCCGGTCGAGCGCGCCTAAATCGCAATGGGTCATACACAGCTCCTACAGGCGAATCGCGCCCAACCCGCGCGAATGCTCCCTCTCACTTCGGGATATAGCAAGCCGGCGCTACGCCGCCAACTCCCCGCAATTTTGGCGAAATCACGTGTCCGCCGGTTTTTTCAGGCGGTTTCCTTGCCCTCGGCCTCGAGAAACTGTTCGAGCCAATGGATGTCGTACAGGCCGTTCTGGATATCGACGTTGCGCACCAGCGTGCGAAACAGCGGCAATGTGGTCTCGACGCCGTCGACGATGAATTCGTCGAGCGCGCGGCGCAGGCGCATCAGCGCTTCGGTGCGATTGCGGCCATGCACGATCAGCTTGCCGACAAGCGAATCGTAGTTCGGCGGAATGACGTAACCCTGATAGACGGCTGAATCGACGCGCACGCCAAGGCCGCCGGGCGGGTGGAAATAACTGATGCGGCCGGGAGAGGGGATGAAGGTGCGGGCGTGTTCGGCGTTGACGCGACATTCGATCGCCGCGCCGATGATGCGCACGTCCTCCTGCATGATCGTCAGCGGCGAACCCGCCGCGATCTTGATCTGCTCGTTGACAAGATCGATTCCTGTCACCATTTCCGTAACCGGGTGCTCGACCTGGATGCGCGTGTTCATTTCGATGAAATAGAACTTGCCATCCTCATAGAGGAATTCGACCGTGCCGACGCCGATATAGCCAAGTTCGGCCATGGCGCGCGCGACAATGCCGCCTATGTCCTCGCGCTGCTCCATGTTGAGAGCCGGGGAGGGCGCCTCCTCCCAGATCTTCTGGTGGCGGCGCTGCAGCGAGCAATCGCGCTCGCCCAGATGGATGGCGCGTCCCTGGCCGTCGCCGAGAATCTGAATCTCGATATGGCGCGGCTTTTGCAGATATTTTTCGAGGTACACAGCGTCGTCGCCGAACGCCGCGCTGGCCTCTGCCTTGGCCGTCGCGATGGCGTCGAGCAGATCCTTTTCGCCATGCGCGACCTTCATGCCCTTGCCGCCGCCGCCCGCTGCCGCCTTGACAATGACGGGATAACCGATGTCCTTGGCGATGCGCAGCGCTTCCTTATCGTCGCTGACCGCGCCGGCCGAACCGGGCACGCAGGGAATGCCGAGGCGAACCGCGGTGCGCTTGGCTTCGATCTTGTCACCCATGATGCGGATATGTTCCGCCTTCGGGCCGATGAAGGTGATGTTGTGTTCGCCCAGAATGTCCGCGAAACGGGCGTTCTCCGAGAGAAAGCCATAGCCGGGATGGACCGCGTCGGCGCCGGTAATTTCGCACGCCGCCAGAAGCGCGGGGATGTTGAGATAGCTCAGTCGCGCCGGCGGCGGTCCGATGCAGACGCTCTCGTCGGCGAGCTTGACGTGCATCGCCTCCTTGTCGGCGGTCGAATAAACCGCGACCGTGGCGATGCCGAGTTCCTTGGCGGCGCGCAGGATGCGCAGCGCGATCTCGCCGCGATTGGCGATCAGGATCTTATCGAACATGCGGCTCACCCGAAGGCGCGCGAGAGCCTCGCGCCAAGGCCAACAGCGCGATCACTCGATGACCAGCAGCGGCTGGCCGTACTCGACGGGCGTGCCGTCCTCGATGAATATTTGCGTCACCTTGCCAGCGCGCGGCGCGACGATATCGTTGAACGTCTTCATCGCCTCGACGAGCAGGATTTTGTCGCCCTCCTTGACGATCGCGCCGACCTCGATGAACGGCTTAGCTTCCGGATTGGGCCGCAGATACGCCGTGCCGACCATTGGCGACTTCACCGTTCCTGGATGATCCGGAAGCGCCGCCGCGGCCGCTGGCTGGCCTGCCGCCGGCGCGTAATGAGCCGCCGGCGCGGGGGCGGGGGACGGCATCGTGTAGGAGACCGACGCGGGGGCGCTGCGTTCGCGTGCGACCCTCACCCGCAGGCCCTTATGTTCGATTTCGACCTCGCTAAGGTCGTGCGTATCCGCGATTTTGGCGAGCGCCGAGACCATCGTGAGGTCGACGCCGCCGCGGGGCTGCGATGTTGGCGCAGCGCGAGCCTTGCCGGTCGGCTTCTTCATTCTCGGGTTCGCTTCTCGCTCAGGAATCGGGCGCGCGCGCCCGGCGGACCCGTCGTATAGCCCGGCAAGGCCGCTAAATAAAGCGAGCCTGCGGGACGGGCCAGGGCAATCGGGTGAAAAACCGCGTGACATCATAGCGATGTGCTGAATCTATCGCTGTCCACTGAGTCTATTGGTGGAGAGCGACGATGGAACGAT
>JAYUFK010000159.1:0-1841 GCA_043739325.1 Methylocapsa sp.
ACGCACCGCCTCGCATTGCGCCGACGTGGCGAAAAAATGCGAGGCGAAGGCGAGATCGATGCGGTCGATGCCGGTGCCAGTATCCGCGCGCAGTCGCGCGATCAGATGGCTCATGTCGTAAGCGACCGGGCGGCGCTCCTGGGGCGCGGGCGAGCTGACAAAGGCGGGTTCGCGACGTTCGCGCCAACCCCGGTCCGGAAGCAAAAACGCATTACTCAAGCTCGCCTCCCCTCAGCGCAATTCTTGGCAGTTCAAACCCGCCCGTCGCCCTGGCGCATCGACAACGGGCGCCGATGCGCCGCGCGGCGAGAAGGCTCACAGTCCGAGCTCTGAAAACGATGCCCAAATGCAAGATATTTCCGTTACTTATCATCTACCTACCACAGGCTTGCCCGCCCGCGGGTCGATCCGATATTGTGAACCGACCCAACACCGTGCCCAACACCTTGAACCGACCCGAAGTTGCAACAGCCCCTCGGAGCCGAGGACCGGTCGCCGCAGAACTCCCGTCCAGCCGCCGCATATATGCGAATTGCGGCATTACAATAATGGGCTGGCGCCGCCCTGTCTATTAATTCATATTTAGACATCGGAAGTCTGTTTTAGACAAGTCCCCTCCATGCAAATTCGCTCTGCGACCGTCGGGATAGATTCAGCGCTGAAACGTTGGGATCAACCCGAAGGGTTGAAATCGTAAGGACATAAAAAATTAACCATAAGGTCAACCCTTACGATACTCGTTAACATATTGGATTCGCATAATATAGTTCATTTACTTTTGCAATAGGGAACAACGGTCAGCAATCAGTCGAATTTTTACGATGTAAACTTACAAGTCGATGTCGAGATGTGAATTTATCGACAATATTTAATTGGAAACGTGTAGAGAATTTGCAGAACTATTGGCAACGTTGCACAGAAAAGGAAAATATTCCTGTGACTGAATACAAAGCGGGCTGACAACTCGCTGCCGGCAGCCGTAACGTCGCGTCACGCTTTTGCAACGCTAACGCGCGAATGTCGTTATCGAAAGGGTTTTGGAAACCAGGGAAGTCGCGCTGGCTGCTGCATAAGCGCGCCCACGCGAGAGGTCTCGCCGCGAAGGCGGCCAAGACGCCGATTACGTGCGCTCGGCCACTTGACGAGCGGCGCCGGCGCGTTCCATCCGGGGAGGCAGCGGCATTTCGTGTGCGCCTGTCCCCTGCGGGCGTCGATCTCGCGGTATGACGCCCAGGCATGGAACGAAATTCGCATGGACGCAGGACAGGCCCAGAGTCACGGAACCATGATGGTTTTGTTAGAAGAAGCCCGGCTCGACGCGGAGGGGACGCTCCATGTCGGCGGCTGGGCCGCCGGCTCCGCGCCGGTGGCCTTCGTCGAGGTGAGGGTCGATGGCGTCAAACTGGGGCACGCCGAATATGGCCGGGCGCGCCCGGACGTCGCGCAGGATCATCCCGAGTTTAACGGCGTTGCCACTTGCGGGTTTGCGCTCGCGGCGACGCTGAGCCCCGACGTTCGCCGCGCGGCCGTCCAGGCGCAAGTCGTGGTCGTCGGCAGCGATGGCGCCATCGCGGCCGCCATTCGGGAAATCGCGCGCGGCGAGGGGCCGGAATTTTCCGATCCCGCGACCGACGAACTGCGATTCAACTGCGACTCGCTCGGGCTGTTCGACGATGGCGCGCTCGAAGTGGTGGGCTGGGCGGCGCACAGGGAAGGCGTCGAGCGGCTGGAGGTCAGCCTCGACGGCGCGTTCGTGGGAAGTTGCGAGGTCGGCCGGGACCGGACCGACGTTGGCAAATCCCACGCCGACATCCCCTCGGCGCGCTGGAGCGGGTTCGAAT